>JAXDMI010000254.1:0-4678 GCA_034666145.1 Myxococcales bacterium
GGGATCGACCTACCTCGCGATGCGCGTCGCCGTGGCCGGTCTCCCGCCGTTCGGAATGGCCGGCACCCGCTTCGTTCTCGCGGGCGGCGCGCTGCTCGCCATCACCAAGGCACGCGGCGAGACGATGCCTTCGCGGCGAGCGTGGCTCGTCGCCGTGCCGGTGGGCGCGCTCCTCTTCTGGTGCGGCAACGGCCTCGTGGTGGTCGCCGAGCAGACGCTACCGTCGAGCGTCGCCGCGGTGGTGTGCGCGACCACGCCGCTCATCGCGTCTGCCATGATGGCGTTCCGCGGCGAACGACCGAAGCGCGTCGAGGTCCTCGGCATGGTGCTCGGCATCGCCGGCGTTGCGCTCCTCGGGTTCGGCTCTCCGCTGGCCGTCGCGGGATGGCGCGCGTTGCTCGTGCTGCTCGCGCCGGTGGGCTGGGCGCTCGGCTCGCTCGTCGCACGATCCGAGGCGGCAAAAGCGAGCGGCGCATCGCGAGGCCTCGGCGCCGCGGGAGCGCAGATGATGACCGGCGGCCTGTGGATGCTGCTGACCAGCGCCGTCCTCGGTGAGCACATGCCGAGCGAGATCGCGTGGGGCAGCGTCCTCGCGTGGGCGTATCTCGTCGTCTTCGGCTCGCTCGTGGGCTTCTCGGCGTACAGCTGGCTGCTCGCGCACTCACGACCTGCGGTCGCGATGAGCTATGCATATGTGAACCCGGTCATTGCCGTGCTCCTCGGCGCGGCCCTCGGCGGCGAGCATCTCGGTTGGGCGACATTGGGCGCGACCGTGCTGATCGGCGGCGGTGTCATGGCCGCGGTCGTGGTCGGCCGGAAGAGCTCGCGCACGAGATAGCGCGTTCGATAGGGCGATACACCGCGCGCCGATGCGCGTCCGGGGTATGGACCACCGATGCAGCTGCCCGGACCGTGGGGAGAGATCCGCGTCGAGCGCGATGAGCTCGGGTATCCGACCATCCACGCGAAGGACGTCGCCGAGGCGACGTGGGCGCGCGGATTCATGCACGCCACCGATCGACTCGTGCAGGTGCACCTCGTGCTCGCCGCAGCGCGCGGAGAGCTCATGTCGATGTTCGGCGATCGCCGCTTCGCTCGCACCGTCGATCGCGCCGTGCGCGCCCTCGGTCTCGTGAACGGCCTCGACGGCTACGAGCAGAAGCTACGCCCCGACACGCGCCGCTGGCTCGAGACGTATTGCGACGGCTTCAACGCGGGAGCGGCGAGACGAGGAACGCCGGCGCTCCTCCGGCTGCTCGGTCGTCGCGTCGAGCTCTTCACGCCGAAGTCGGTCTTCACCGTCTATCGCTTGGTGGCGTTCTTCGGGCTCACGTCGATGCAGCAGACCGCGGAGATGATCGTCGCCGAGCTCGTGGCGAGCGGTGCGCCGCGTGGCGTGTTCGATGCGCTCCTCGGCGACGCCGCCGAGGGCCTCGACCTCGAGAAGCTGCGCGGCCTGCGCGTGCCTTCGGAATACGCGCTCCTCGCCGGTTCGCCGGTCGGCGGCTCGAACGCGTTCGCGATCTCGGGTCGCGTGAGCAAGTCGGGCAGCGCGCTCCTCATGGGCGAGTTCCACATGGAGGTGGGCCGCTTCCCGCCGGTCGTCTACGCGTCGCACGTCGCCTACGCGGACGGCACGTTCTACCAGGGCCTGGGGATCCCCGGGTTCGCGTGGAACTCGTGCGGTCGCAACGACCACTGCGCGTTCTCGTGCACGTTCGGTCACGCGGACAACGTCGACATCGTCGCGGACCGCTGCAAGGACGAGAAGCATCTCGTCGGCGACGAGTGGAGGCCGCTCGTGCGTCGTATCGAGCGCGTGAAGGTGCGCGGTCGTCGTGATGCCGAGACGTGGGTCTTCTACGACAACGAGTACGGCACGATCCTCGGTGATGCCTCGGTGGAGGGCGTCTATCCGTGCATCCGCTGGACGGGCCACGGCGACATCGCGAACGACGCCGACGCAGCCTTCGACGGTCTGTCGATCAAGAACGTCGAGGAGGGCATCGCGGCGTTCCGGCGCTTCAAGGTGATCTCGCTGCAGAACGTGCTTGCTGATTCCGCGGGCGCGGTCGGCGACATCCACTCGGGCCGTGTGGACGTGCGTCCCGAGGGCTGGAGCGGCGCGTATCCGCGCTCGGGATGGGATCTGCCGAATCGCGCGCCGGCTCTCGACGAAGACGCGCGTCCGCTGCCCACGCGAGGCGCCGATCGTGTCGTCGCTGCGAACAACCGTCCGCCGGGTGACCGCGGCAAGGGCTGGGCGACGTTGCCGGAGCCGAACGATCGCTTCGAGCGCATCACGCAGCTGCTCGAGGGCGTCCGCGATCTCGATGGCATGGCGTCGGTGTCCTACGACGCGTTCGATCGCTGCGCGTCGCGCTTGCTCGCGGTGTGGGCTCCGTATCTGCCTGACGATGCGGAGGTGCGCGCGCTCGTGAAGTGGGGCCCCGAGCAGAAGGATCGCTCGCAGCTCGGGCTGTTTCACGCGCTCCACGGCGAGGCGACGCGCGCGCTGCTCGAGCGATCGATCGGTGCGCAGCGTGCGGGTCGAATCATGGACGAGCTCGGCGCGGCGCTGCTCTTCCAGTACCACCTCGATCGCGTGCTCGTGCTCGAGCGAAAAGATCTGCTCGACGGCGAGCAGCTGCGCGAGGTGCTCGCGCGCGCGTGGTCACGCGCGAAGAATGGCAAGGCGCGATCGGCGCTGCCCATCGTGCGACGCTTCGCGGATCCGGTCACGCAGGGCAAGCTGGGGAGCGCGCTCGGCCTGTGCAGCGCTCCGGTGACGTTCCCGGGTGCGCCGTGCGCGCCCTTCCAGACGCGCGCGTTTCGCTTCGAAGACGAGTCGCTCGTCTTCGGTCCGGCGTTCCACTACGTGACCGACATGGGGACGCGCGGCGGCTGGTACCACGTGCCGGGCGGCGCCTCCGAACGCCGCACGGGCCCGGGCTACGGCAAAGGCGTCCCGCAATGGGCCAACGGCACGTTCTTCCCGATGGGCCCCGTCACCGGCAAGGCCCCGCGCGCGCAGACGTAAGCGCTCTCGCCTCGCCTCGCCTCTCGTCTCGTCACCGACCGACGCGCATGCGCATGCGGCTTTCGGGCGGGAGCGCGTCGTGGCCGCGCGCGTGCGCTGCGCGGAGGGCGTGGCGCAGCATCTCGTAGTGGTTCGGCGCGGGGACGCGGAAGTCGCCCGAGCCCAACATCTTCTCGAAGATGTCCTTCGCGCGTCCGTCCAGCGTGAGGAGCCAGCGCGTCAGCGCGGAGCGCGCAGCGGCGGGAACTTCGCCCGATGCGACGAGCGCATCGTTCGGGATCGGTCCCATCGTCGCGATCGCCTCGACCGGGCGAAGGCTCACGCCGTGATCATCCTGCCACGCGCTGCGCACCACGCGACCGGTGGGAGCGTCGACGCTGCAGAATGTGGCACCGACGTCGGCATCGCCGTTCACGACCGCGTCGACGATGCCGCTGTGCGAGTGGACGAAGAGCTCGCGCGAGAAGAACCGCAGCACGTCGAAGCCCTGCGCCGCGAGATGCATGCGAGGCACGAGATAACCCGCCGCGCTGTCACGCTGGACCCACGCCGCGCGTCGCCCGCGGAGCTCGGCGAGCGTCTTCGGTCCGCCGCGTCGGGTGATGAACGCCGCGTGATAGGTGGTGGCGCCACGTCGCGCAGGGATGGCGAGCACCGATGCGATGCCACGGTTCTCCAGCTCGATGGTCGGCACCGGCGGCAGCCACGCGAGACCGACCTCGCCTTCGCGGATGGCGGCCGCGAGCTCGTCGTAGCTCGACGCGAGGACCGGCTCGAAGCGCAGTCCCGCGACCTCGGAGGCGAGGCTGCACAGCTCGCCGAACGGCGTCTTGCCGTCGCTCCAGTCGTTCGTTCGGACGATGCCGAACCCCCAGACCTCGCTCACGTTTCGAGCGTAGCACCGAAGAAAGATCCTTTTGCCGCGGCGCCCGTAAGAAGGCGGGCTGCCGACGCGTTCCCGAATCAGGAGCTACCCATGAAGACCTGGATTTTCCGCACCGTTGCCCTCGTCATGACGCTTTCCACCGGTGCGGCGATGGCATGCCCTGTCGGCAACAACGGCGAGGTGCAGCAGCCGCCGCGCCGTCCGGTCGTCCAGAACGTGTCCTTCCAGGCCTCCGAGCTCTTCGAACGCGCGCAGCAGCTCGAGACGGCCGCCGCCTCCCGCGATCGCCAGGCGATCGCCTTCGAGCGCGACGCCGAGACCCTCGCCAACCGCGCGAGGATCCTGAGGAACCAGGCCCAGCTCGTCGCGCAGAGCGATCGTTCGAGCATCGTTGCCCTTGCCGACGACCTCGCCGCTCGCGCGTCGTCCGAGCGGTCGCAGGCGGCGGAGGAGCGCGCCCAGGCCGGCGAGCTCCGCGCTTCGGCCCGCACCATCCGCGAGCGCGCCGTGCAGCTCGTCCGCAACAACGGCAACGGCGGCGGCGGCTGGCGTGGGCGCGCCAGCCCCCTCCCCCCCGCGGCACCGAGCAAGACCGCCGAGACCACGATCTAACGGAGGTCCACCTACGTCGTCGGCCGCGTCTTTGCAGGGCAGGAACGAGTCGGGCGGGGAAGAAAGCCTTGGGCGTGGCGTATCAACTGCCCGGGCGGATGATGACCTTCTTTGCTTTGCTTCCGGACGCGGGCACGCGC
>JAXDMI010000255.1:0-2756 GCA_034666145.1 Myxococcales bacterium
GCTCTTGGAGACGCGTCTCCGCCGCCTTCTTCTTCGCGGGCGTCGCCTTCGCGCCATAGGTCTTGAGCCAGTCGTCGTACGCGGCGTACGCCTCGGCGTCGTGCTTCTGCTGGTAGTGCGCGTTCGCGAGGCCCTCGAGCGCGTCGGCGCTGGGCGCGGCGCGGTTCGACGCATCGAACTCGCTCGCGGCCTTCGTCCAATCCTTCGCGCCCGCCGCCTTGTTGCCATTGGCGAGGCTCGCCTTGGCGTCGGGCGCCTGCGCGAGCGCCGCCGAGGGCACGAGTGTGGACTGCATGGCGAGCATCGCCGCGACCACGACGCTCGTGCGGAGGAGCCGGCCCGCTCGAAACGAACGTCGACGAAAGAGGAGACCCATCAGGCCCAGCCTATAGGAAACGCGCGATGGGGCGAAGGTCGGAACGAGCGACGATCAGGTCGGATCGGGCGGATCGAGGTACGTCACTTCCTCGCCACGGAACGTCCTGAGCGTGGTCGTCCCGACGCCGCGACGGACCACGTAATCGGGCGAAAGAGGCACCTTGCCCTTGCCGCCGGGCGTGTCGCAAATCAGCTTCGGCAGCGCGATTCCGGTGAGCCGGCCCTGCAGGCGCTCGACGATGGCGAGGCCCTTCGCGATGGGCGTGCGGAGGTGTCCCGTGCCTCGAACCGGGTCGGCCTGGAGGAGATAGTACGGGCGCACGCGAGCACGAACGAGGCCGCGAAAGAGGCGCTCCAGCACGTCGGCGTCGTCGTTGATTCCCGCGAGGAGCACGCTCTGGTTCATCACCGGGAAGCCCGCGTCGGCGAGGCGCGTGCACGCGGCGATCGACTCGCGCGTGAGCTCCTTCGGGTGATTGAAGTGCGTCATCACCCAGACCGGATGATGCTTGCGCAGCGTTCGAACCAGCTCCGGGGTGATGCGCATCGGCAGCGTGACCGGCACCCGCGTCGCGAGCCGGATGGTCTCGACGGAGGGAATCGCGCGGATGCGACCGAGGACGCGGTCGAGGCGATCGGTGGCCATCGCGAGCGGATCGCCGCCGCTCACGATGACGTCGCGGATCTCGGGATGCGCAGCGATCCACTGCATGGCCGGCTCGAGGCGATCGAGCGGGACGGCGCCGCCGCCGTCGCCGACGATGCGCGAGCGCGTGCAGAAACGGCAGTACACCGCGCAGCGATCGGTCGCGAGGAGGAGGACGCGGTCGGGATAACGACGCACGAGATGCGGCGCCACCTCGTGATCGACCTCGCCGAGGGGGTCGACGAGATCGCCGGGCACCTCGTGCGCCTCGTCGATGCGCGGAACGCACTGGCGACGGATGGGACACGTCGCGTCGTGCGGATCGCAGAGCGACAGGTAATACGGGGTGATCGCGATCGGTAGGCCCTCGCGCTCGGCGCGGCGCGCACCTTCGAGCTCCTCGGGCGTGAGATCGAGGACGCGCGCGAGATCGGCGACGGAGCGGACGCTCTCGCGGATCTGGCCCTGCCAGTCGCGCGCGGGCTTCTTCGACTTCGTCTTCGTCTTCGTCTTCGCGACGACGTCACGCGTGTTGCGAACGCGAACGAGCGACGACGGCGTGACGAGCGCTGCCACGGCGGCCTCAGTGCCCCGCGTCGGGCATGTCGATCTTCACGGTGGAGAGGGCGCCCTCGTCGACCTCGACCTTGATCGACTTGCGCAGCTCGGCGATGAGCTCGTCTTCCTTCGCGCGCAGCTTGTCCTGCGAGAGCTTCACGCGGATGGACCGCTCGGCCTCCTCGTACGTGCGCTCGTGGGATGGCAGCTTCTGCATCAAGCGAACGACGTAGAGCTTGCTCTGCGCCGCGACCACCTTGTCGGCGACACCCCCGACCTCGGGGATCGCGAACGCCGCGACGCGGACCTCCTCGGGAACCCGGGCGTTCTCGCCGCGTGGATCCCCCGGCGGCGAGATGATGCCGACGTCACCGGCGAGGTCGACGGGCACGTTGGCGCGCGCCTGCGGATCGAGCGACTTCGCGCGCACGAGCTCGCCCCACTGGGTCGCGTTCGTGTCCTTCTTGGCCGAGGCCAGGACGTCACGCGCCGTGGCCTCGTCGCGCAGCACGATCACCGAGATGCGGCGCCGCTCAGGATCCTTGTATTCTGCACGGTGTGCCTCGAACCAGGCACGCACGTCGGCTTCGGGAACGTCGGCCGGTGTCGGAGCGTTCTTGCGCGCCTCGGCCAGCATCGAGTCGCGCAGGATGGCCCGCATCTCCTGCTGCGCGACCGGGTCCTTGTCGTAGCCTTTTTCCGTGGCTTCCTTCGCGAGGAGCTTCACGGTGATCATCTCGTCGAGGAGCTCTTTGCGACGCTCGACCGACTGGTAACGAAGGCGATCGAACTGATCCATGTGCTCGAGCGCGGCCGCGTAGTCACCGAGCGTGATGGTCTCGTTGCCGACCTTGGCGAGCGTCTGACTCGCCTGCTCGGGCGTGAGCGACGTCGACTGCGCGTGACCGCCGGCATCGGCGACGTCGGTCGTCGATCCGTTGTCGCAGGACTTGCACGCGGCCACTCCGAGGCTAGCGAGCACGGCGAGCACGGCGATGGCGACAAGCGCGGGGCGCGTGCCGGACAAAGCATGAGGAGTGGAACGGCCGGCCTTCACGGCGGCGAAACCTATCACCGCGTGCCCTCCCTTGCACGCCTCGCGCCCCACGACTAAGGACGCTCCACCATGCGAGAAACGCGCGCCGGCGGCTCGGGACCTCTCTCCGGTCCGCGC
>JAXDMI010000256.1:0-3552 GCA_034666145.1 Myxococcales bacterium
TGACCGATCCGCGCGTGGGGAGCGGGAACGTGTAGATGGCCTCGATGGGCTTCGTCTCGTCGTTCCGGTAACGCTGCCGCACGACGGCGCGAGCGTGACCGGCCATCACCTCGGCGCGAACCTCCACGCCCAGCAAGGGGACGGCCTTCTGGCGATCGCCGCGTGCGAAGAGCCCGGCCCGGTCGTTGTCGCTCTGCGTGCTCGTCGGTTTCATCGCTTCCGCCCTCCTTCATGGCCCGTCAGCTTCACTTCCAAGATCGCCAGCATCTCCTTCACGAGCCTCACGGATTTGTCCGGCGCGTCTTCTGCCACTGTCAGGTCGACACCGGGGAACAGCTCGATGCGCCGGTAGAGGCGTGACGCCTGCCGCGCGATCGCCGCGTGAGCGTCTTCGTCGTGGTGAGACGCCGTGTGCTCGGTCTTCGCGTGCGTGGTCGTGCTCGTGCTCGTCTCGTTACCGCCGTTTCCCAGAGGTGAAACCGGCGTCACGTTTCCGTCCGCGATCGCCTCGATCTCGTGCGCCGTCCGCCCATCGAGCTCGGCCGCGATGGCATCGAGCGGGAAGAACGCCTCCTGCAGGCGGCGAATCGCCCGCAGGCGCGTGAGGTGCCCGTGGTCGTAGGCCGTGTCCTTGCCCCGGAACGCGGCTGCTGGGAGCAAGCCGCGCTGCACGTAATAGCGGACCGTGCGCACGGACATCCCGGCCGCACGTGCGAGCTCGTCGATCTTGTAGCTGCGTTCCGTCACGCTCCTCACTCTGCTTCTCGCCACCACTACTGTCAAGTAGACACTTACCGATCCTGCGACGTTTTTCCCGGTGTTCGCCGAGACAGGCACCGAGCTCGCTCCTTTTTTGGCGGCGGGAGGCCCGCGTAGTAGATGGGACGTGATGCTCCTGCGCCGCGTGTACGTCCGGGCCGTCATCGCGGCCGTCGTGACGCTGGGCTTGGCGAGCGCGTTCGCGTGCGGGACCGACCCGGTGGGCGTCGAGACGTGCCGCAAGATCGAGACGGCGCGCTGCGAGAACGCGAAGTCCTGCGGCATCGACATCACGAGCAACCCCGTCCATCGCCGCGACGGCAACACGCCGGAGCTACAGGCCCAGCAGGACGTCGCCGCATGCACGCGGTACTACGACGATGCGTGCCTCCACGGCCTCGTGACCACGAGCGATCCCGGCGCGGTCCAGGCGCAAGCGTGCGTCGACGCCATCAACAACGCGACCGACTGCAACATCGTGAAGAACCCCGAGACGGCGCCCGCGTGCGCGTTCCTCTTGCCGCCGGCCGCGCCAGCGGCCCCGGTCGTCGAAGCCGGCACCGACGCGACCACCGACTGAGCCGTCACCGATTCTCGCCGATTCTCACCGATTCACGCGGTGAGCGAGCGCGTCAGCCGTCCTCGACGTCGTCTGCGTCCTCGTCCATCAGATCCACGACCGAGTCGACGACGGCCTCGACCACGCTCTCGCCCGGATCCTCGTCTTGCTCCATGCCTGCGACCGGCACGCGGACGCGCGATGCATGAAGGTGCTCGTCGAGCACGATGCGCCAGAACGACGGGTCGTCCCCGCTCCGGCAGCCCAGCGTGAGCGACGGCGACGCGAGGATCGTGAAGTTCGAGCCCGCCGGCTGACGCTGCTCGCTCACGTGACGGTGCCCGTGGAGCACCGCGGTGGCGCCGATCTCGTCGAAGACCTCGGCGGCGCTCCGGGCGTCGTCGAGACGCATCCCGATCTCGCTCGGCGCACGACGCCCGACGCCGTGCGGGAGCGGCACGACATGGTGATGGAGCATCACGAGGCGATGGCGCGCTGCCTGGAACTCGGGGCGCTTGCCGATCTCGCGCAGCCATTCGAGCTGCGCCGGTCCGATCGCGCCGTTGTGGCGGAAGAAGCGCCGCTGCGGCCGCGCACAGGAGTCGAGACCGACGAACACGGCATCCGCCTCCGGCATGTGCCGGTACCAGCCGCCCGACGCGTGCAGCTCGAGGCCGATGCGCGCCGCGAAAGCCTGCCACGCCGCGCGCTTCGTCTCGGGGGTGGGCTTGGGCCGCCCGCTTCCGCGCAGGGGAAAGAGATAGAGATCGTGGTTGCCGGGAATGACGAAGAGCCGCCCCTTGTCCTTCCACCGAGCAAACGCGGTCTCGACGAGCTCCCAGCCCACGCCGTCGTCGGTGACGTCGCCCGTCACCATGACGGCATCGGCGCCGCTCTCCTCGATGGCCTGCACGGCGCGCAGGAGGCGCACGTTCGAGTTGCGCGGCGTGCCCTCGAAGAGGTGACGCAGCGCGCCCGGGCTCGGCACGTGCTGCGCGAGGGTCGGCGCGCGACGGGCCTCGAGGTGACACGCCTTCGCCGCGGCGCGCTCGACCGGGTCGATGACGCCCCCGCCCTCCTTGCGTGACGGGATGGGGTGCGCGTAACCGGAAGGGTCGACGAGCGCGAGCTTCGCGGCTCGCTTGCCGCGCTCGTGGAAGACGCGCCAGCCCGCTTCTTCCCAGACCACCTCGAACTTGGCGCTGTCCGTGGCGACGACGTTCGCGCTCCGCTTCACGACGCGAAGGCGGTCGTGGAACGTGTCACCGAACTCGGAGACGTGCAGGTCCGAGACGTGCGCGATGACGAAAGGCAACGTCGCGTCTCACATCCCGGCGAGGATCTTGTACGTGTCGCCGTCGGCCACGATCTCGAGACGGTTGTCGGCGACCGTGTGCTTCCACTCTTCGCCCTTGAGGCCGGGGATGCGGTAGCTCGCCGAGTACGTGTACTCGATGTAGATCTTCTTGTTCTCGTTGAACGTGACCTTGCGGTACCGGATCTCGTACCGGATGGTCTGCGTCTTCACGAACGTCGACGTCAGGTAGTCCTTGAGGCCGTCGAAATCGATGTCGTCCTCGGGGTTCGTGTTGCCGCCGTCCTCGTAGTAGCGCGGGCTCGCGAGCTTGAGCAGGCGGCCGACGTCCTTGTCCTCGACGGCGTGGCGGTACTCCTCGCAGAAGGTGATCACCTTCTTGTTGTCGCTCGTGTCCTCCACGTCGGTGTTCGGGATGTACGACGTCGAGCAACCAACGGCGCCCAGCGAGAGCGCCGAAGCGAGTGACAAGATGACGATCGAAACGAGCTTTCGCATCACGAGCTCCAACAAGGAGGACCTTACGGGGATTCCACGACGGGGACTGGATTAGAGCCAGAAGAAGCGCGCATTGGCAAATCCTCCCCATGGGGTGCGTGCTTCCAGCGTGTTCGGGCTCCCGGAGGCGAGCGGAAGCAGCGCTCGATGCGCCTCGACCGCGGGCGCGGAAACGAGCTCGTCGCCAGGTCCCAGCCGCGCGGGCAGACGCACCGACCAGCTCTCGAGACGCGCCGCCAAGGGCTGTGCGGAGACCAGGAGAGCGACTGCACCCGGCCTCGTGGCGGGTGCCAAGCGCCGCGAGCCTTCGCCGGCCTCGTCGACGCCGACGACGACGATGCGATCGGCGACCCCGCCACGAACGAGATCGGCAGCCACCGCGAGCGCCTCGAGACCGCCGTGCGGCCCGCCGCCGACCGCG
>JAXDMI010000257.1:0-7657 GCA_034666145.1 Myxococcales bacterium
GCGCTGCTCTTCTGAGCCACGTCGACGCGCGCCGAGACGCGGGCAGACTGCACGTTTCTACACGTCGAGTATCAGGGAGCGCGTTCGTCGGGGGTGTACGCGCGACGAGCCGTGTGGCAAATGCACGTGGCGATGTTGACCGTGCCCATGGACGTGACGAAGGTGCGGCGCTGCCGTGAGCTCGCGGCGGCCGTCGCCGACGACGTGCAGCGCTACATCGACGGACACACGTCCGTCGGTGTCGAGCGCACCATCCTGCGGGCCTACGGGGTCGACGGTGTCGACGATCAGGGTGCTCCGCTCGTGAACCTCGTCGTCGATCGCTACGCGAAGGCCGGCCTCCTCGGCCGCGGTATCTCGTATTTCCTGGGCCGCGCGCTCCTCGCAGGCGCGAAGGACCTGCAGGACGCCGCCGAGCGGCTCGCCTACGCGCCCGAGCTCGACCGCGGCGAAGGCGGACCCGATGCCAAGGCCGTGCTCGCCGCCCTCGATGCGCACACGGAGCGCGCGCTCGATCGCATCGACAACGCGAAGAACGAGCGCGAAGCGAACAAGGTCCGCAGCAAGCCGGGCGGCTCGCCGCTGAAGTACGTCATCGTCGCGACCGGCAACATCTACGACGACGCGCTGCAGGCCAAGGCCGCGGCGTATGCCGGCGCGGACATCGTCGCGGTCATCCGCGCCACCGCGCAGTCGCTCCTCGACTACGTGCCGCACGGCGCGACCACCGAGGGCTACGGCGGCACGTTCGCGACGCAGGAGAACTTCAAGATCATCCGGCGCGCCACCGACGAGGCGGCGCTCGACTACGGGCGCTACATCCATCAGACGAACTACTCGTCGGGCCTGTGCATGGCGGAGATCGCGTGGATGGGCGCCGTCGAGCGCCTCGACATGCTGCTCAACGACGCGATGTACGGGATCCTCTTCCGCGACATCAACCCGTGCCGCAACTTCGTCGATCAGTACGTGGCGCGTCGGATCATCGCGCGCTCCGGGATCGTCATCAACACGGGCGAGGACAACTACCTCACGACCGCCGACGCCGTGGAGAAGGCGCATACGGTGCTCGCGAGCCAGTTCGTGAACGAAGCGTTCGCGAAGCACGCCGGCGTGAAGGACGAGCAGATGGGGCTCGGGCATGCCTACGAGATCGATCCGTCGATCGAGAACAGCTTCCTCCTCGAGCTCGCGCAGGCGCAGCTGATCCGGCAGGTGTTCCCGACGCATCCCATCAAGTGGATGCCGCCCACGAAGTTCAAGACCGGCGACATCTTCCAGAGCCACGTCCACGACGCGATGTTCAGCCTGGTCGGCGTCGCGACGCACCAGAGCATCGAGCTGCTCGGCATGTTCAGCGAGGCGGTGCACAACCCGATGCTGATGGATCGCTACCTCTCGCTGAAGGCCACGAAATACGTGTTCAACACGGCTCGCGCGCTCGGCGACGAGATCAGCATCAAGCCCGACGGCATCATGGCGAAGCGCGCCGTGCAGGTCCTCGACGAGGCGCTCGAACTGCTCGAAGAGGTCGAGGGCGAGACCATCTGGAAGGCCATCGAGCGCGGAGCCTTCGCCGACGTGAAGCGCACGCGCACCGGCGGCAAGGGCTACGCGGGCGTGTTCGAGCGCTCGAACGACTACGTGAACCCGATCCTCATCGCGCTGGAAGCGAGCTGACGACGATGCACCCCACGCTCCCCTCCAAGCTCCTTCGCGCGTACGGCGACCGTCAGAACGACGGCATGCTGCAGCTCTCGTTCGTCCTGGAGATTCCGCCTTCGGCCCGCGCCAAGGAGGCGGCCAAGCAGTTCGCCGAGCTGCATGGCCTGCAGGAGGTCCTCGTCACGACGATGGAGCCCTGCGCCGAGGGCTACACGTACTTCGTCGTGTACGGACACTCGCAGCACGCCATCGACGCGTCGACGATCGACGTGCCCGAGGTGCGCACCGAGGCGCTCTCGCGCGAGGAGATCGAGCATCGCGTGACGGCGCGCCTGGCGCGCAAGATCGTGGTGGTCGGCGCGTGCACCGGCTCCGACGCGCATACCGTCGGCATCGACGCGATCCTCAACTACAAGGGCTACGCGGGCGACAAGGGGCTCGAGAGCTACAAGGCCTTCGAGGCGTACAACCTCGGCGCGCAGGTGGAGAACGAGCAGCTCGCGGAGCGGTCACTCGCGCTGAGCGCCGACGCCATCCTCGTCAGCCAGATCATCACGCAGCGCAACTGCCACAAGGAGAACGCGCTCGCGCTCATCGACCTCGCCAAGAAGCAGGGCTGGCGGAACAAGGTCGTGATGCTGCTCGGCGGACCGCGCATCGATCACAAGCTCGCCCTCGAGCTCGGCTTCGACGCGGGCTTCGGCCCCGGCACCAAGCCGAGCGACGTGGCATCGTTCCTGGTCGAGTGGATGTGCGGCGACCGCGACAAGGCGGGCGCAGCCATGGCGATCGCCGGCGACGGGGTGCCGGGGTGAGCCGCTCCGCGGCCTTCAGCGCGGGCGCGTGACGACGTAGATGTCCGTCGAGTTGGCGCCGTTCGTCTTCTTGTTGCTGGATAGGTAGAGACGGCAGCCGTCTGCCGAAACCCATGACGGCGCCTCGTCGGTGCCCGGGTTGCCGACCGCCACGGTCACGTTGCCCCAAGTGTCCGTGTCCGTGGCGCGTGTCGCGCGGTAGATGTCCGTACCCGCGCCGCCCCCCTGATTGGAGGCGAAGTACAGCGTTCGATCGTCACGGCTCGCCACCGGAAAGCCGTTGCCGCCGGCCAGCTCGGTGAGCTCCCGCACGCTCGTGCAAGCGCCGCCGACGCAACGACCCTCGACGAGTCGGCTCGGGAAGAGCGCCGTGTAGTAGAGGCGACTGCCGCTCGAGTAGCCGAACGGAGTAGCTTCGTTCGCGCTCGCCGAGCTCGGGATGCCGGACACGACGGTGAACGGCCCGTATCCGCCGTCGAAGCGCGGACCGTACGACACGTCGAGCGTGCCGTTCGTGCTGCCCGCATAGATGCCGCTCGCGTCCGGCGCGAACGATCCGAAGAGCAGGTTCACACCGATGGGAAACGGCACCGGATTGCTGAACGCGGCGCCCATGTCGACGCGGTGCGCGGTGTACGTCGTCTCGCTCGCCGACCCGCGCTGGCTGGTGAACCAGATCGTGAGCTCGTCTTCGGACAGAGCCGCGCCGAGATCGCCGGTCGCGGCGTCGGGCGCAGTCAGCTCGGCGATCTCGACCATGGGTCCGAACGGCTTCGTGAGGTCGCATGCCGGAGGCGACGCGTCCGGGCTGCCGTCGGCGAGCGTGGCACCGTCCGCTCCGCTGGCCGCGTCGGACACGACGGAGGCGCCGTCGTTCGCAGCCGCGTCGAGGCCCGTCGTCGTTACCGAGGTCGGAGCATCGTCGCCGACGCACGCGACGACGACCTCGGTCGCTCCCGCTGCAAGGCCGAGGGAAGCGAGAAGAGCCAGGAAGCGAGGACGGCGCATACCCCGCAAACGTTAGCGGCACGCGCGCCTGCGCGGCAACTCAGGCGGCGCGGCTGCGCGCGCGCACGAGCGAGTCGGCCGAGACGAGATCGGCATGCACCGGCGCGAGCGGCTGCGGACGCGGGCCAGGGCACACGCCAACACCCGAAGGCAGGGCACCCGACTGCGCGGACTGCGCCTCGAGGTGATCCTCGATCTTGTGCTCGATCATCCCGTGGCAGGCGCCGCAGTCGCCGCCGGCGCGGCAGGCGCGCGTGACGGCTTCGCGGGTGACGGCTCCGCCGGCGATGGCGCTCTCGACCTCGGCCTCCGTGACGGCCATGCAAACGCACACGTACATGCAGTCCTAAAGATAATGAAACCCGTTTTCATTATCAAGGGCGACCGTGGCGTTATGTCCCGTACAAGGCCGGCAAAACCCCGCTGTAACGAGTGGTTACCTCCACTCAATGGAAGTAACGCTTCAGGTGCCGGCAGCTCCGGATCGGAGCGAAAAGAGGCCGACCGGAGCGCGATCGGCGCCGGCCGGCGGCGCCTTACTCGCGGATCTGCTGAGCCAGGTAATGGGCTTCGCCGACCTGCTTCACGAGCTCGAGCTGCTCTTCGAGCCAGTCGACGTGCTCTTCCTCGGACACGAGGAGGTCCTCGAGGAGCTCGCACGTGCCATTGTCGCCGATGGCGCGGCACTGTTCGATGGCCTTGTTGAGGCGCGGGACCGCTTCCATCTCGACGGCGAGATCGTTCTTGAGCTGCTCGACCACGGTCTGGCCGATGTTGATCTTCCCGAGCCGCTGCACGTTGGGGAGGCCCTCGAGGAAGAGCACGCGCTCGATCAGCTGATCGGCGTGCTTCATCTCGTCGATCGACTCCTTGCGAATGTGCTCGTGCAGTCGCTTGTAACCCCAGTTCGAGCACATCTTCGCGTGCAGGAAGTACTGGTTGATGGCGGTGAGCTCGCCAGTGAGGATCTCGTTGAGTAGGTCGATGACCTTGGCGTCGCCCTTCATGAAGTGAATAGAGCCACCGTCACGTGCGGCACGCAAGAAGAAGACGTGAAAGCGAAGATGAGAGTCGTATTCATCTTCTCCGTACGCATGGCAACTGCGCGACCAAGTCCTAACGCTTCTTCGCCTTCTTCTTCGCGATCGTCCGACCCAGCTCTGCGACCAGCAGATCGGCGACCGCTCGCACGCGCGGGATCTCGAGCGCGCCGCGCGCTCCTGCGAGGTAGAGCGAGCGACGGATGTCACCGAGGTCGACGTCGAGCTCGACGAGCTCGGTGCCCGGGCTGGCCGTGACGAAGCGATGCTCGACGCGCCCGAGGAAGATCGCGCCGAGCCCGGCCTGCGCGGCGCGCTGTTGCACGAGGAAATCGTCCGACGCGAACACGGGCCGGAAGTCGCGGATGAGACGCGCGAGCTCCGGGTTCGGCGACAGGTGATCGAGCGGAGGCGCCCACGCGATCCAACCGACGTCGTGCAGCGTGTACCCTCGCGGGAGGGACTTCGCGTATGCCGGCGACGCGAACGCGGCGACCTCGAGATCGAGCTTCGCGAGCGTCACGACGTCGCGCTGAACCGGCGACGCGAACCGCAACGCGAGGTCGGCGGCACGGCGCGACAGGTCGAGGTACTCGATCGTGGAGATGACCTCGAGGTGGACGTCGGGCAGCCGCGCCTTCATCCAGCTCGCGAACGGCGCGAGGAAGTCGAACGCGATGCCGGGCGGCGCCGTGATCCGCACGCTGCCGCTCGGCGTGGTCTCGGCGCGCTCGGCCGTGCGGTTCACCTCCGCCGCCCACTCGGCCATGCGACGCGCCGGCTCGAGCAGCCGCTCGGCGAAGCTCGTGGGCGTCGCTCCGTCGACGGCGCGGACGAAGAGCGGCTCGCCCAACGTCCCCTCCAGCTCCGCGAGGCGGCGGCTCACCGTTGGCTGCGTCACGCCGAGATGTTTGGACGCCGCGCTCAGGCTGCCGGCGTCTGCCACCGCCAGGAAAAGCTGGAGATCGTCCCAGGGGATATGCATTGGCGTATGAGACCATGCCAATATTGCCACTACCTAGTCGTTCCTGCATGGCGCATGGTGAGGGCATGACGAAACGACGACGCCGCCTCGCCCTCTCCTCCGTCGTGCTCCTCGCCGGCCTCGCCACGACCGGCGGCGTCATGACGACGTGCACGCCGACCACCCACGGCGCCATCGCTTCCGATCTGGGCGTCGCGCGGACCACCGCCGATCTCGAGAGCGTCGTCGACGAGCCCGGACCGGTCGCGGCGGAGACCGTGGTCGGCGCCGACTGGGAGGTAGACCGCTCGGGCCTGATCAACCTGAACCACCCCGAGGCCAAGGCCGCGCATCTCGTCGACGGACCGGAGCCGATCATCATTCCGTTCCATGTCATCCGGCATCCACGGTTCGGGCTGTTCATCGTCGACACCGGCGTCGAGCGCGCCCTCCGCGACGATCCGCAGCACGCCGCGCTCAGCGGTCTCGCCGCCCGCGTGATGAAGGCCGACAAGATCCGCGTTCGCACCGACACGAGCTCGTGGATCGCCGCACAGAAGGAGCCGCTCCGCGGCGTGTTCCTCACGCATCTCCACCTCGATCACGTCTCGGGGATGCGCGACGTGCCCGACGACGCGCGCGTGTACACCGGGCCCGGCGAGTCGAGCGCGACCGGCTTCCTCAACGCGTTCGTGCGCGGTCCGACCGACGCGGCGCTTGCCGGCAAGGGCGCGCTGCAGGAGTGGCACTACGCCGGGACGGGCAGCACCACCGACGCGAATGCGTTCGCCGGCGTCGTCGACGTCTTCGGCGATCGCACGGTGTGGGCCATCTCGGTGCCGGGTCACACCGCGGGGAGCACCGCCTATCTCGCGCGAACGCCCGCTGGCCCGGTGCTGTTCACCGGCGACGCGTGCCACACCGCATGGGGCTGGGAGCACGGCGTCGAGCCCGGGACGTTCTCCGTCGATCAGGCGCGCAGCGCTGACAGCCTCGCGCGGCTCCGTGCGTTCGTCGCGCGCCATCCGCGCGTCGACGTCCGCCTCGGCCACCAGCTGCTGGCGCGTCCCATCGCCGCGTCGCGCTGAGTCGCGCTGAGTCGATCAGCGATTGGCCGCGAAATCCAGCGCGAGCCACACGTCGACGCCGTCGCGCCCCAGGCGATGCGCCCCCATCACGCGGAGCGTGAGGCAGCCGCAACGATCACGCAGCTCGACGCCGGCGCGCGCCGCAACGAGCTCGCGACGGGTGGCGTCGCCGTCGGCTCCGATCGACGTGGTGACCGCGTGTGCCCACGGCACGACGAGGCCGGCCCCGCCCGTCGTGCCTTGCTGCACTAGGAATCCCGATGCCGGCTCGAGCGGCGCATCCACGAGAGCGCGCGCGAGCACGGGGTCGATACCGGTGCGCGCCGCGACGTTCGCGAGAACGCGCAGGCCGTCGGCTCTGCCGAGTCGCGTGCGACCGACCGCGGCGAATCCGTTCGACGTGCCGCTGCTCGTCGCGGCGTCGCTGTTGCCACCGAGCACCGTCGCGACGTCGCCAGACGCTCCGAGCCACACGAGCGACGCCGCGACGCGACCGCGCGCGAGCGGTAACGCGCGCGTCGGCTCACCTCGCGCGCCGAACGCGGCGCCGGCGACGCCGCCGACTTCGAGCGCTTCGTTCGAGCTCCATCGGCCGAGCGTCGTCGTGAAGCCCGCATCGAGAAGCGTCGCCGTGCCGTCGATGCCGGATGCGCTGCGCGCGGCCGACATGCCGAGCAGGTCGTCGCCATGCGCATGCAGCACCGCGGCCTCGGCGTACGGATCGATCACGTGCACCCACGGCGAGCGTCCGCGTTCTTCGTCGGCGTCTTCGGTCGTGCTCGAGCCGCCGCCGAAGCGCTTCGCGAGCGGTGCGCCCACGCGCGCGCGCACCGAGCCCGCGCGATCGGTGCCGTCATGGACGGCGTCGTTCGCGACGTCGGCGGCGCCACGCACCGCGATCGAAGCCTCCAGCGCGCTCAGCATGCCCACCGCGCGCGCACCGGCCTCGGCGCGCGCGAAGCTCAGCGCGTCGCGCGAGATGGTGCCGTCCGACGTGCGCAGCGAGCCGCCCTCGATGGTCGCGTCGTACGTGACGGCCGAGCCGGCGGCGCCCGATGCGCGAACCGACGTGACGGG
>JAXDMI010000258.1:0-4760 GCA_034666145.1 Myxococcales bacterium
GTCGCTCCGCCCGTCGGGCGTCCGACCGGCCAACCCGCGCGTCCGATCCGCGACGACGTCGTCTACGAGGTACACGTCCGCGGCTTCACCAAGAACGACCCCAC
Source organism: Myxococcales bacterium (assembly GCA_034666145.1). Taxonomy (GTDB): domain Bacteria; phylum Myxococcota_A; class Polyangia; order Polyangiales; family Polyangiaceae; genus Labilithrix. The sequence continues at coordinate 105 of JAXDMI010000258.1, forward strand.
CGTGCCCGAGGCGGATCGCGGCACGTATCGCGGCGCGGCGAGCCGTGCGAAGTACCTGCGCGACCTCGGCGTTCGCGTGATCGAGCTCTTGCCGCTCCACGAGTCGCCGAACGATCAGAACGACCGCACGCCCGAGTCGGACGGCGACAACTACTGGGGCTACTCGACCCTTGCCTTCTTCGCGCCCGATCGCCGCTACGCCGCCGACAAATCACCGGGCGGACCGACGCGCGAGCTGCGCGCGATGGTCGATGCGTTCCACGCCGAGGGCATCAAGGTCTGGGTCGACGTCGTCTTCAACCACACGGCCGAAGGCGGAGCCAACGGCGGATCGGCCACGATTTACGGCTTCCGAGGCCTCGACAATCGCACGTACTACGAGCTCGGCGACGCTGCTTCCGGCTACGTGTCGAGCAACGGCGTCGGCCCCAATTTCAATACCGGCGATCCCGTCACCGGCGATCTCGTCGTCGACTCCCTCCGCTACTGGCACGACGATCTCGGCGTCGACGGCTTTCGCTTCGACCTCGCGCCCATCGTCGCGAACGCATGCACGCGCAGCTGCTATCGCTTCGACGCCAAGGGCCTGCCCACGAGGATCGCGAAGGAGCTCCCCGCGCGTCCCGACGACGGCGGCCCGGGCGTCGATCTCGTTGCCGAGCCGTGGGGTCTCGCCAACGGCAGCTATCAGGTCGGTGGCTTCCCCAAGGGCTGGTCCGAGTGGAACGACCACTATCGCGACACGATGCGCCGCAGCCTCAATCGACTCGGTGTCGCCGACGTCGCGCCACGCGAGCTCGCGCAGCGCGTCCGCGGCTCGGCCGACGTCTACGCCGGCGCAGGAAGGCCTCCCGCGGCGTCGATCGATCTGCTCGTCGCGCACGACGGCATGACGCTCGCCGATCTCTTCAGGTACGACGCGAAGAACAACGGCCAGGCCTGGCCGTTCGGTCCGTCGGGCGGCGGCACCGACTCCGATCTCGCCTACTCGCAGGGCGGCGATCCGGCTCGCCAACGTGCCGCCGCACGCGCAGCGTTCGCGCTCGCGACCGTATCTGCGGGCGTACCGATGATCACCGGCGGCGACGAGCGACTCCGCACGCAGCACGGCAACAACAACGCCTACAACCTCGATTCGCCTGGAATCTGGCTCGATTGGACGCCCAGCGCGAACGCCGACGCGTTTGCCACGTTCGCCGCGCGGGCGTTCGCGTTCCGGAGCGCGCACGCGGCTCTGCGACCTGCCATGCACTGGCGCGAGCCCTCCGATGCGAAGGGCGCGCAAGTGACGTGGCTGCGCGACGACGGACAACCCGCCGACGCGGCCTACCTCGACGCGACGGCGCATCACTTCCTCGCGTGGTCGCTCGACGGCGCATCGCTCGGCGACGATGCTCGCGCGCTCCTCGTCGTCTACAACAGCGGCGCTGCTTCGACGTCGATGATACTTCCGCCGGCGCCGAAGGGCGCAGCGTGGGCCCTCGTCGCCGACACATCGTCAGCCGCAGAGACGTGGGGGAACTGGCACGAGCCGAGCGCCACGCAGCCTCTGGGTGGCGCGACCTATTCGGTGGGTCAGCGCGCGGTGGCCGTCTTCATCGCGAAGTGACCATGCTCACTTGCAGATGAGCTGCGCGCTGCAACCGCCGGTGCAACACGGCGCGCCGAGGGGATCGCAGCCGTCTCCGATCTGGCCGTCGCACAGCACCTCGGTCGTCATCAGCGACGTCGTGGCACCGGTCGTCGCGTGCGCACCGACCGACACGTCGTAGGTGCCGGCTTGAGGGAAGGTGAACGTGTTGCTCGGCGCCGTCGTGTTCATCGTGCCGCCGTCGGCGCCGAAGTCCCAGGTGTACGTGTCGACGGGGATCGCGGGCGGGTTGAGCTTGTACTCGCAGGGCACCATCGGCGCGCACGGCGTCTTGCGCGGGAGGTTCGCCCAGCTCAGGCTGAAGGCCTCGGGGCCGTCGAGACAAATTCCGTTGTCGCAGTGCTTGTTCGAGGGGCACGCACCGATCGTGTCGCCGCATTGCTGGCGACACTGCGGGATGGCGTCGAACGTCGTCGCGCCGGTCCGCGTGCAGAGCCATCCGCCCTTGCACGACGACTGGCCGCGGCAATCCGCGCCCTGACACGTGCAGTCGCTGCCCTCGCAGGTCCCGATCGAGCCGCATCGCGAGCTCGCGCAGTCGCCGTTCGCGCTGCACGAGTCGCCGTCCTGGGCGTTCTTCGACGAGCAGGTCACGAGCAAGGTCAGGGCGACGAGCGACACCCCGGCCGCAGCGGCCCTCCACCAGTGCTTGGCAAGCATCGGCGACACCTTAGCACCGGGGCATGTGTCGTTTCGTGAAGCGGTACCCATAGGTACCGCCATGAAAAAGGGACCCGGGGCCCTTGACGGCGACCCTTTGGGCCCCGATAGTTCGCACGCTAAGCTTTTAGCCGTCCCCCCAGGAGCTCCTCATGTCTGATCTCCGTTTCAACGACCGCGTCGCCATCGTCACCGGCGCAGGTAATGGCCTCGGTCGCTCGCACGCGCTCCTGCTCGCAGCTCGGGGCGCGAAGGTGGTCGTCAACGATCTCGGCGGCGCCGCGACCGGTGGTGGCAAGTCGAGCGCCGCGGCCGACAAGGTGGTCGAGGAGATCAAGGCGGCCGGCGGCGAAGCGATCGCGAACTACGACTCCGTCGAGGACGGCGACAAGATCGTCCAGGCCGCGCTCGACACGTGGAAGCGCATCGACATCGTCGTGAACAACGCCGGCATCCTGCGCGACACGTCGTTCAAGAAGCTGACCGTCGAGGACTGGGATCTCATCCTGCGCGTCCACGTGAACGGCGCATTCAAGGTCACGAAGGCCGCCTGGGATCACATGCTCGAGGCCGGGTACGGCCGCATCATCATGACGGCGAGCGCCGCCGGCATCTACGGCAACTTCGGCCAGGCGAACTACGCGATGGCGAAGCTCGGTCTCGTCGGCTTCGCGAACACGCTCGCCATCGAAGGCCTGAAGAAGAACGTGCGCGTCAACACGATCGCGCCGATCGCGGGCTCGCGCCTCACCGAGACGGTCCTCCCGAAGAACATCACCGACGCGCTGAAGCCCGAGTACGTCTCCGGCCTCGTCGCGTACCTCTGCCACGAGTCGACCGAGGAGACCGGCGGCCTGTTCGAGGTCGGCGGTGGTCTCTTCGCGAAGCTCCGGTGGGAGCGCACCGAGGGCAAGCTGTTCAAGCTCGGACGCCCGATCACGCCGGAGCAGATCAAGAACAACTGGAAGGCCGTGTCCGACTTCTCGAAGTCGACGCACCCGACGAACATCAACGAGTCGATGGGGCCGATCCTCGGCAACCTCGAGACGAAGGCGCAGGGCGGCAACGAATTCATCGATGTCGATACGGCGCTCGGCTACGAGTACCCGCCGCAGACGTCCCACTACGACGAGAAGGACCTCGCGCTCTACGCGCTCGGCGTCGGCGCCGGTCAGAATCCGACAGACACGGGCGACCTCCAGTTCGTCTACGAGAACGACTCGAACTTCCGTGCGCTGCCGTCGTTCGCGGTCGTGCCGGCGCTCGCGATGGTCTTCGACGCCGCCAAGCGCGGCGAGACCGCGCCGGGCATGAACTACGGCTTCGATCGCATCCTGCACGGCGAGCAGTACACCGAGGTGCTCCGTCCGCTGCCCACCCACGCGAAGCTCACGCACAAGGCGAAGATCAAGGACATCTGGGACAAGGGCAAAGGCGCGGTCGTCGTCATGGCGATCAAGACGCTCGACGAGGACGGCAACGAGCTCTTCTACAACGAGCTCTCCACGTTCGTGCGCGGCGCCGGCGGCTGGGGCGGCGAACGCGGCCCGAGCGCGGAGATCAACGTCGCTCCGGATCGCAAGCCGGACGCGGTCGTCGAGGAGAAGATCAGCGAGGGCCAGGCTCTCCTCTATCGGCTCTCGGGCGACATCAACCCGCTCCACGTCGACCCGTCGTTCGCGAAGGCGTTCGGCTTCGACAGGCCGATCCTCCACGGTCTCTGCACGTTCGGCTTCGCGACGCGCCACGTGATCAAGTCGTTCTCGAACAACGATCCGCGCTTCTTCAAGAGCATCAAGGTCCGCTTCTCCGAGAGCGTGTTCCCCGGCGAGACGCTCGTGACCGAGATGTGGAAGGACGAGAGCGGCAAGATCATCTTCCGCTGCAAGGTGAAGGAGCGCGACAAGGTCGTCATCTCCAACGCGGCCATCGAGCTCTACAAAGAGATCCCGAAAGCGGTCGAGAAGAAGAAGACCGTCCAGGCGGTGGCCGGCGGCGCGGCTGCGGCCGTCGTCGCGAGCGGCGAGCCGACGAGCGGCGAGGCGTTCGCGGTCATCAAGGACTACATCGAGAAGAACCCCACGATGGCCGCGGAGATCGGGAAGACGTTCCTCTTCCGGCTCTCGAGCCCGGACAGCGCGTGGACCGTCGATCTCAAGAACGGCAAGGGCTCCGTCACCGCGGGCGGCGACAAGGGCGACTGCATGTTGGATCTGTCGGACGCGGATTTCTGCGCGATGGTCGCCGGCAAGGCCGACCCGATGAAGCTGTGGACCGAGAAGAAGCTGAAGATCGGCGGCGACGTCATGGCTTCGCAGAAGCTCATGTTCTTGAAGAAGATCGAT
>JAXDMI010000259.1:0-4293 GCA_034666145.1 Myxococcales bacterium
TCGACTGGTCCTGGAACGACGGCGGCGTCTTGTGGATCGGCGACGTGCGCTTGGCGTTGACCGGGCCGGCCTCGTCGATCGGCGCGCCGATGACGTTGAGGATGCGGCCGAGGCACTCGGGGCCGACGGGCATGGCGATGGGGCTGCCGGTGTCGCGGACTTCCATGCCGCGGACGAGGCCGTCGGACATGTCCATGCAGATCGCGCGGACGGTGTTCTCACCGAGGTGCTGCGCGACCTCGAGCGTGAGGTTGTCCTTCTCCGACGAGATGCTCGGGTTCGTCAGCTTGAGCGCGTTGAGGATCTTCGGCAGCTTGCCGGCCTCGAACTCGACGTCGACGACGGGACCGATGACCTGGACGATCTTGCCTTTGCCCATGCCGGGCATCGGCGGAGCGACCGACGGAGCGCGGTGTTCGGAAGAGCGATCGGGGGCCGGGGGAGACGAGAGCGACATGATGAGGGCAGATGCTCCTATTTCGAGATGGCTTGCTGCGTAGTCGCGAGCGTGTGTGCTGCAGCTAGGGCCGCGACACTCGCCGGGTAAGTGGCGTCGCCGTCTAACATGGGCCGGCGGGAAGCTCAATGCGGTACGGCAGGCGCGCGGGCCTGGGCCCGGGACGGACGTGGCCGCGCGCGGCGCGGTGGATCGCGAGCGCACGGAACGTGGATCGACCGTGCACGATGCAGTGCTCGTGCTCGGATCGACGAGCGCGCTCCGCGTGACGGCCGCACGGCGTCCTCCCTGCGCATCTCGTCGTGCTCCCCGACGCGGATGCTCGCCGTGCCGTCGCGCATCGTCGTCGGGGCCCGGCGATCGATTTCTTCTTCTTGCGCGCGAGTCGCACGGTGCTGATCGTTCAGGACGTCGAGACCACGGTCTCCGATCCGGGCACGACACGCTCGGACACGATGCGCGTCGCACGCTAACGCGCGGCGCGCCAACGCGCCAACCGCGGGCCGCGGACAAAGCAGACAGACGCCCGGGAAAACCGCGTCGAAGAGCCTCGCGCGCAGCTTGACCGCGTGGGGGCCTGCGCCTAATCGTTTCCTCCTTGATCTCGCCCGAGACCATCGCCCTCGTGCGCGAACGCACGGACATCGTCGCGGTGATCACCGAAGGGGTCAGCTCGCTCAAGAGGCGCGGTCGATCGTGGGTCGGGCTCTGTCCGTTCCACAAGGAGAAGTCGCCGAGCTTCCACGTGAACCCCGATCGCGGATTCTTCCATTGCTTCGGATGCAAGGAGTCGGGCAGCGCCATCGACTTCCTCATGAAGCACGAGGGCTACACGTTCCCCGAGGCGGTGCGCGCGCTCGCCGAGCGCGCCGGCATCCCCATCGAGGAGGAGCGCGGTACCGTGCAGTCCTCGGAGGCCGATCGCCAGCGCAAGGCGCGCGAAGACCTCTATGCCGTCAACGCGCTCGCGGCGACGTTCTTCGAGCAGGAGCTCCGCAAGAACGAGCACAAGGAGTACGCGCTCGAGGAGCTCGCGCGACGCGGTCTCGTTCCCGGCACAGACGCGAAGATCGACGAGGTCCTCCAGGCCTTCCGCATCGGCTACGCGCCTCCGCAGTGGGACGGCCTCGCGAATTTCTTGAAGGCGCAAGGCGTGTCGCCGGTCGCAGCCGAGACGGTCGGCCTCCTCGTGCCCCGCAGCAGCGGCTCCGGCTACTACGATCGCTTTCGCCATCGGTTGATGTTCTCCGTCGTCGACGCGCAAGGTCGCGTCGTCGCGTTCAGCGGTCGCGCGCTGCGCGACCTTCCGCCCGAGCCGCGCAGCGAATCCGCGCCGCCTGCCGCGCCGCGTCCCGGTCTCGTACGCCTCGAGCCAGGCACCGGAGGCGCGCCCGATCCCGACGCCCACAAGCCGCCGAAGTACATCAACTCGCCGGAGAGCCCCGTCTACACGAAGGGGCAGATGCTGTTCGGCATCCATCAGGCGCGCCACGCCATCCGCCAGAGCGAGCTCGCCGTGCTCGTCGAAGGAAACTTCGACGTCGTCTCGCTGCACGCGCGCGGCGTCGCGAACGTGGTCGGCATCCTCGGCACCGCGTTCACCACCGAGCAGGCGAAGCTGCTCAAGCGCTTCGCGCCCGACGTCGTGTTCATGCTCGACGGCGATCACGCCGGCCGCAAGGCCGTGCGGCTCTCACGCGAGGCGGTGCGTCAGGCTGGGCTCTCCGCGCGCGTCGCCGATCTCCCGAACGGCGTCGATCCGGATCAGCTCGCTCGCGAGAAGGGCAAGCAGGCGATCGAAGACCTCATCGCCAACGCGAAGGGAATGCTCGAGGCGCTCATCGAGATGTCCCTCGACGAGAGCTTCACCCAAGCCGACGCGTACGAGAAGCAAGCGCGCATCGCGTTCGTCGCGAAGCTGCTCGCGGAGGAGGACGATCCGGTCGTGCTCCCGATGCTGAAGGGCTTCACGGATCGCATCGCCGGTCGCCTCGACATCGTGCGCTCCGGCGAGGGCGCATTTCGTGCGGTCGAGCACAGCGTGAAACAAGCGGTCGCGAAGGCCGAGGCGGAGCGCCGGCGGGCCGAGGCCGCTGCGGGCCAAACCACGCGACATCAGATACAAATCAGCAACGGCTCGCGGATCGCCGCGCCGACCCCGGGCGCCGCCGACCGGAAGAACATCATCGCGCAACTCATTGAATGGCCTACGCTTTTGGACGACCCCGAGGTCGCGGACGAGCTCTCGCTCCTCGAGGGCGAGAGCGTGAAGGTGGTGGCCGCCCTGCGCCGGGCCTGGAATTCCGCGGACAAGGCGCTGGACACCGCCGCGTTTCTTGCGCAGATGGACGGTGGAGTAGACCCTCGGGTCCGCGCGTTCGCCGCCGAGCGGCTCGCGATGCCGGTATCGGAGAACGAAAAGCAAGCGAAAGAGTACTTGCTCGAGAACGCAAAGACGCTAAAGAGGCTGCTCCTTTCGCAAGAAGCCGCAGAGATCTCCCGCGAGACGTACCGGGCGCATGGAGATGCTGACGCTGAGCGAGACCTCCTGAGGGAGTCACAGGAGCGACTGCGAGCGAAGCACGGGATCAAACCGTGAAGGAGTACACGAAGTAGCACACGGAACGAGGGTCGCGAATGTGAGGGGCTCCGTGCAGATCGCGCGTGAGCGGGGCGGAACGGGAGATCACGGGCAGGCGGAATGAACCCCGCCCGACGTGCGCAGCAGCAGCGGAAAGAACTTCTGATGGCCATCAAAAACCGGAACGGCAACGGCAACGGCAACGGCAAGGACGGCTCGCATCTGAGCGACGGTCCCGGCCGCGAGGGACGCGAGAACGGCAAGGGCTCGAAGGGCTTCATGACCTACGACGAGGTCAACGAGTCGATGCCGGCCGACGTCGTCGCCGATCAGATGGACGACGTGATGTCCGTCCTGGGTGACGAGGACATCGAGATCGTCGACGCCGCGACGCAGGTGAAGATCGCGCCGAAGCGCATCGTCGAGGAAGAGAACGCCGAGAAGAAGGTCGTTCCGCGAGGCGCTCAGAAGGAGAGCGAAGAGGACTCGAGCTACTACTCGAAGTCCAACGACCCGGTCCGGATGTACCTCCGCAAGATGGGCAGCGTCTCGCTGCTCACGCGTGAGGGCGAGGTCGAGATCGCCAAGCGCATCGAGCAAGGCGAGCACATGATCCTCGGGGCGATCCTCAACTCGCCCGTCGCGGTCCGCGAGATCATCGATCTCGGCGACAAGCTCCGGAAGCACAAGATTCGCGTCAAGGACATCATCCGCGACGCCGACGACGACAACGCCGAGTTCGACGAGGAGGAGGCGGACCGCAAGACCCTCCGGCTGATCGACAAGGTCAAGCACCTCGACAAGATCGCGCAGGACCTCAACGCGCAGCACGAGAGCGCCGCCGCGACCCGCAAGAAGGGCATCGAGGCGGACATCGAGTCGAACCGCAACAAGATGGTCGAGACGCTCGAGGAGATGCGTCTCAACAAGAAGACGATCGACAAGATCGTCATCAAGCTCCGCACGCTCATCCAGAAGGTCGAGCGCGCCGAGTCCGGCTCCACCGAGCTCGAGAAGCGCACCGGTGTCGAGTGGGACGTGCTCCGCAAGGAAGCCCGCACCTCGAAGGGCGACGTCGCGCTCGAGCGCAAGTTCAAGCGCAAGTTCGGCGTCCTCCCCGAGGAGGTTCTCCAGAACCACTCGGCGAGCCTCAAGAACCTGAAGAAGGTCGAAGAGGAGCTCCAGCTCGACATCAAGGCGCTTCGCACGACCTACGAGCAGATCCGCGACGGCGAGCGCCTCGCAGAGCGCGCGA
>JAXDMI010000260.1:0-6361 GCA_034666145.1 Myxococcales bacterium
ACGTCGTCGTCGGGGATCGCGTGGTAGTGCACGCGACCGCGCTGCCGGGACCGGCGGGCTTCGCGCAGGAAGACGCGACGAAGAACAAGGCCGCGTCGACCGAGGCATTCGCATCGGCGACGGCGTACGACGTGTACTCGACGACCAGCGGGCTGACGGGCACGGACGGCATCATCTCGGTGAACGACGGTGCGACCTCCCTCGATGCGGTCGTGTTCGCGAACCGCGACAACAGCGTCGCCACCGCGACGATGACCGCGCTCGCTGCTGCGAAGACCGACGGCTCGTGGGTGTTCGGCGTCACGCCGATGGACGGCGTCAACGACTGCGAGACGGAGAAAGACTCGGTCAACGTCGCGACGTCGGCGACGGAGACGGCCTGCGGCGGCTTCAAGTCGGCGAACGTGGCCGGCTTCAGCCTCAATCGCCGCGCCGGCGCGGACACCAACACGAAGGCCGACTTCTATCTCGCAGTGCAGACGCCCGGCGCCGACAATTCGCCGGTGCCCGCGCCCACGGTGACGGCAGTCACCAACGCGACGGACACCACGGTCGACCTCACGTTCGATCAGGAGCTCGATCCCACGACGGTCCTTGCCGGCTCGTTCACGATCGCCGGACTCAACGTCGCGACCGCGACGACGCCGTCGGTCAATCACGTCGCGCTCACCACCGACACGCAGAGCGCCACGGGCTATGACGTCGTCATCGCTCCGACGGTGCTCAGCCTCCAGGGCGTCGCGCCTTCGCCGCTGACCGCGCATTTCTGCGGGTTCTCGACGCTCCTTCCGCTCCTGACGCTGAGCGAGGTCAACTCGAACCTCGCGGGCGGCTCCGACCTGATCGAGCTCACCGTGACGCGCGGAGGATCGCTCACGGGCTTCACGCTGCGCAGCAATCCCACCGCCGCCGCCGGCGCGACAGGCACCCTCCTCGCGACGCTGCCCGCCATCTGTGGCACGCTCGGCGACGTCATCGTGGTGCACATGGCTCCGCCGGCGGCACCGGCCGCTTCGGAGACGGTGTCGAAGAACCAGTTCGACACCGCGACGTACCCGCAGAACTACGACAGCGCGTGGGACGTTCGCGGCGCAAGCTCCGGTCTCGGACCGAATACCGTCATCTCCATCCGCAACCCCGACGGCTCGTATCTCGAGGCGGTTCCGTTCTCGGACGGCAGCACGGCGACACCGAGCTCGGCGTTCATCACGTCGTTCCCGTTCATCCAGGCGAGCGGGTTCTGGCTGCCCGCCAACTGCGGAGGCGCGGCTTGCACGAGCACGTCGTCACCGACGGCGCAGTCCATTTCGGCAAGTCTGACCGGCATCGGCAACACGCCGGCGGGCAACAGCATCCGCCGCATCGGCACGACCAACGATGCGTCCAGCTGGGCGGTGGGTGCGTCGTCGTTCGGCCTCGGGAACTGACCCCAGGGTCGTCGGCTACTTCTTCTCCGCCGCCGCCTTTGCGGCTTCCTTCTGCGCCTTCAGACGCGCGCGCAGGCGCGACGCGTAGCCTTCCTTGTTCTCCTGCTTCGCGCGGCCGATGGCGAGCGCGTCGGCAGGGACATCCCTCGTGACGGTGGTGCCGGTGCCGACGTAGGCGCCGTCGCCGATCGTCACCGGCGCGACGAGCTGCGAGTCCGAGCCGATGAACGCGTTCTTGCCGATGCGCGTGATCTGCTTCTGGAAGCCGTCGTAGTTGCAGAAGATGGTGCCCGCGCCGACGTTCGCGTTCTCGCCGACGAAGCCGTCGCCGAGATACGCGAGATGGTTCGCCTTGGCGCCGCGATCGAGGCGCGTCTTCTTCGTCTCGACGAAGTTGCCGACGTGCGCCTCCTCGCCGATGTCGCTCTCGGGGCGAAGATGCGAGAACGGTCCGATCTGCGCGCGCGCTCGCACGACCGAATCGGTCACGATGCTGTACGGCTTGAGCGCCACGCCTTCGCCGATGTCGGCATTCGTCAACACGCAGCCGACATCGATCACCGCGCCTGAGCCGACGCGCGTGTTGCCGCGGAGCACCGCGTAGCTCTCGACCACCGCGTCCTTCTCGATGACGACGCCGTCCTCGATGCGCGCGCCGTCACGCACGGTGACGCCCGCCACGCGGTGCTGGTCGAGGAGCCGCTCGGCCATCGCGCGCTCGAGCCTCGCGAGCTGAGCGCGATCGTTGACGCCGTCCATCACCGCGGCGTTCGACGGAACGCCCACGACGCGCTGGCCACGCTGCGTCGCGAAGCTCACGATGTCCGTCAGGTAGTACTCGCCCTGCGCGTTGTTCGGCTTCAGCGACGCGAGCGCCTCTTTGAGGAACGAGACCTTCGCGGCATAGATGCCGGGGTTCCACTCCTTGATGGCGCGCTCGGCGTCGCTCTTCAGATCTTTCTGCTCCCGGATCTCGACGATCTGTCCACGCTCGTCGCGCATCACGCGGCCATAGCCGAAGGGATCGCTGGTCGTGCACGTCGCGATCGACACCGCGGCAGCGGCGTCCTCGTCGAGCATGGTCGCGACGGCCGCGACATCGGCGGCGGTGAGCAGCGGTACGTCGCCATAAAAAATCAAGACGCGTTCCGCGTCCGGGCTCACCGCGTCGAGACCGGCGCGCGCCGCGTCGCCGGTTCCGCGCTGCTCTTTCTGCACCGCGGTCTTCACGCGGCCTCGCCACGCTTCCGGGATCCCCGCGGCGCTGGCGCCAAAACCGGCCGACAGATAGGCTTCGAGTCGTTCTCGACCGTGGCCGACGACGACGACCACTTCTCCGCAACCCGCTTCGAGCGCAGCGCGAACGGGATAGTGGACGAGTGGACGGCCAGCGACCGGGTGAAGCACCTTCGGCAAGGCGCTCTTCATTCGCGTGCCCTGACCCGCGGCCAGGATCACGGCCGTCGTCGACCGCAGCTTGCTCTCGCTCGTCTGGTTAGGCTCGGTGCTCGCGGACATGGCGCATCTTTCGCAGAAGTAGTGGACGGAGAGGGAGACGGTTATGCGACAAGGTCGCAGCTTTACACGAGGGCAAAGCCCAAAGAGCGAGTCTAGACGATCGGATGTGGATCCTCGTCGATCCTCCAGCTATCCGAATTGGGACACCGCGGCTAGCGCGCCATCTCGCGCAAGCCGCGCAAGCGCCTTCTCTCCGGCGCGCTGCGTCAACCTGCTCGGCATGGTGGGGCTCGTCACGCTCTCGGCGCTCGCGCCCGCCTGCGCGCCCGATCTCGACACCTCCCGAGCGACGCCCGCGCGCGGCTCCGTCGGCGAAGAGATGTTCGGCGTCATCTGTGATCGCGTCGCCGCCCAAGCGCTTCGCGAGGATCTCTCCGGCGACTCGTTCCGGCCCGTCTGCCACAAGTCGAAGACGACGGAGTTCGCCGACAAGGTCGACGTCACCAAGCTCGCCGCGATCGATCCCAACGCCAAGAACGAGAAGGGCGAGCTCGTAAGCGTCGAACAGCAGCAGAAGAACCGCGACGCGTCCGTCGGTCGCGTCGAGGCCCTCGCGCGCCGTCGCAACGATCTCATCCAGGCGCTCGACGCCACGTTCCCCGAATCGAAGATCGCGATCAAGGACCTCGACAACCCCGACGAGACGAAGTCGTGCGACGCCCCCGCCGGCGCGAAGAGCGGCGAAGGCATCCTCACCGAGCAGATCGCCGACATGCTCGGCCGCATGGGCGATCTCTACAACGACGGCACGCTTCCGCAGTCGACCGAGTCGCTCGCGCGAGTCATCGACGCCTTCAAGCAGTCCGACGACGCGCAAGCGGCATGGGCGCGACTGAGCGCTCGTCAGGGCTACCGCCCCATCGAGACCGCGCTGGGCGCAACGCGTCCCGTCATCGCGTATCCGCACCTCCGCGATCTGTCGAACGCGAGCCTTCGTCTGCTCTCCGCCGACTCGAATCCCTACGAGCTCGATCCGAAGCGCGACGGCGACGGCAACCGCATCCCGGTCCCGGGCCCAGGCAACGTCTCCCTGAACAAGATGCTCGAGGCCGCGAAGGAAGAGCTCCTCGCCGCCACCGCCGATCCGCCCGTTGGTCCGCTCGCGGCGGTCACCGATCCGAAGAGCGGTCGCGTCGTGATCTCCCGCCCGCGCGACAACGTCGAGATGATGCAGGCGATCCTGTTCGCCTCCGACCCCACGTTCGGCGGCGGCTCACCGCGCTACATCGTGAAGCGTGACAGCCGCGGCTACGCGGCGATCACCGGCGGCCTCGTTCCCGCGCCCTTCATCGACGCGAACAAGGACGGCCTTCCCGACGTCGACGAGTCCGGACGCTTCGTCACCAGCGACAAGTCGCTCGCGCCGTCGCCGTTCCCGTTCCCCGGCGCGCCGCAAGCGACGCGCGATCCCGCGGGCCGCGCGCTCGCCGGCTCGCGCCTCCTCTACGACTATCTCGACACGAGCCACACGTTCGCCGCGCAGATGATGGCGGACCTGAAGCCGCTCGTGAATCCGGATCAGACGCAGAATCACGAGACGCTGATGGACATGCTCGGTGGCCTCGACATCGCCGTCGGGCCGCGCGCGCAGCAGTCCAAGAGCTACGCCAACGGACACAGCGTCGAGTACAGCGGCATCGCGAACGATTCGCCGATGCTCGATCTCATCTACGCGATCGGCGTCATCCTCGGCTCGCAGGGCGTCGCCAACGAGCCCGTCGGCCTCGAGCACGGCAACAGCGACACGACGTTGGCGCTCGCGCACGATCTCTTCGATACGAACCAGAAGGACATGGCGCGTCTCACGGGCGCGATGATCACCGCGTTCGACATCGCGCAGAAGCATCCCGAAGCGAAGATCCCCCGCCAGGCGACGTTCTGGGACGAGAACATCGAGGCGCTCGGCAAGATCGCGCAGGAGCCCGGGCTCCTCGAGGACATGCTCCATGCGCTCGCCGCGCCGGACAGCGCGCAGCTCGGCACCGTCTTCGCGAACTACGCCAAGTTCAAGGACGAGATCACCTACGACAAGAACGACATCAACGGCGGTCCGTTCAACCACACGACGAACGACAAGAGCGAGATGCACACGCCGGTGGACCGGGCCATGCCCGAGACCGGCAAGAACCGCAGCGCGATGTACCGGTTCCTGGAGCTCATCAGCGACACGACCGGCGTGACGGCGTGCAACAAGCCCGGCGCCGTCGTCCACGCGTCGCTGTTCGGCTTGAGCCCCACCCTGCCCCTGGGCGGCGGGACGTACAAGGAGTGCGAGGTCTTCAAGCTCGAGAACCTCGCCGCGTTCTATCTCGACTCGATCGCCGACGCCGCGCAGTACGAGCCGGACAGCAAGCCGAACAAGCGCGGCACGTTCTACATGCGCGACAGCCTTCTCCGGAACGGCGTGGCCGGCCTCGGGGCAGCGTCGGTCGGCCTGATGGAGGACTCCAGCGGCATCCAAGGCTTCTGGACGCCCACCAACTCGACGACGCTCTCGCCGAAGCCCGCGTGGCTGAACCGCCTCGTCTTCTTCGATCTCAAGGGCGACACCGTCAACGCCAAGACGAACAAGTTCATCGCGGATCTCCAGGGCGACTTCATCGGCACGAGCGTCTGCCCCGAGCGCATCATCACCGACCCGTTGCCGGGCGAGGTCGACGCGACCTCCGACGGCAAGGTCCACGGCCTCCGCAACTGTCCCGACGGCCAGTGGCTGCAGCAGCGTGGAAACTACACGCTCTTCACGTGGGAGAACTTCGGCTTCTACACCGCGATGAAGCCGCTCCTCGGCGCGTTCGTGAAGCACGGTCGCGAGGATCTCTTTCTCGCGCTCGCCAACTCCACGTTCAAGCACTGGCCCGGCGCCGAGACGTCGGCCGACGATTGCCGCCTCGCGAACGGCAAGACGTGCCCGAAGGCGGGCATGAACACCTACGAGCCGCTCATCACCGAGGCGCTCGCCGGCGACGTCATCCCGGCTCTCGTGGAGCTGTCCAAGGCGCTCGAGACGCTCTCGATCAAGCGCTGCGACGCCACCGATGGGACCGGGGCGTGCACGACCGTCACCAACGTGAGCGGCATCGACGTCGCTGCCGCCGCGACGCGCTCGCTGCTCGATCCCGACTACTCGAAGAACATCCTCAAGCTGAAGGACCGCAAGGGCCTCACCACCGCGAAGCGCAACGACGGCACGACCGTGCCGCAGGTAACGCCCGCATACCTGCTCACCAACGCGCTCGGCGGCATCGACGTCGCGTTCGACACTTACGAGCAGCAGCATCCCGACGACACCGCGCGCCGTGCCAACTGGCGGCGCGCGCGCTCGCAGCTCGTCGATCAGTTCATGGGCGTGAGCGGCGCGAAGTCGACGTCGACGTTCAAGAACCCCACCATGCCGAAGATGACGCCGGTCATCA
>JAXDMI010000261.1:0-2754 GCA_034666145.1 Myxococcales bacterium
CGCGTGGATCTCGATCGACTGGCTCGCGCGCACGTTGCCGTGCACGACGCCGCCGCGGATGATCACGGTCGCGACATCGATCTCGGCGTGGACCTCGGCGCCGTCGCCGATGATGAGCGTGTCGTCGCTCTTGATCTCGCCCTTGAAGATGCCGTCCACGCGGACGCGACCTTCGAAGTAGAGCTTTCCTTCGAAGCGCGTGCCGCGACCGAGGAGAGCCGTGATTTCCGTGGCGGGAAGAGCGTCCATGGGGCTCGCGGGGTAGCAGCGGAGCCGCCGCGCCGCAAGCCGTCGTGCCTTGGCAGCGCCGCGCCCGTGGCGTAAGCCGGTCTCCATGATCGCCATTGGCACCGAGGCCCCCGATTTCGAGCTCCCGTCGAACGAGCTGACCCCCGAGGGTCGGCCGGGAAAGAAGATCCGGCTCAGCGATTTCCGCGGCAAGAAGCACGTCGTTCTCGCCTTCTATCCGCTCGATTTCAGCCCGACGTGCTCGACCGAGCATGCGTGCTTCAAGGACGATTCGCTGAAGCTCGAGGGCGCGAACGCGCAGGTCCTGGGCATCAGCGTCGACAGCGCGTGGACGCACCAGGCCTTCGCGAAGCAGATGGGCATCGCGTATCCGCTGCTCGCCGATTTCCACCCCAAGGGCGATGTCGCCGCGAAATTCGGCCTCTACAACGCGGATCGCGGCATGACGAAGCGCGCCACGGTCATCATCGACAAGGCCGGCAAGGTGGCCTTCACGCAGGAGCACGAAGGCCAGCGCGACGACAAAGTCATCCTCGCGGAGCTCGCGAAGCTCTCCTGAGCGCGACGCTTCGATAAGCGATTCCCCCTCGTTTGTAGGGATTCCAGACGGCATGCTCTACTAGCGGCATGGGTCCTTCACGCGGTCTTGCCCTCGCGGCGCTCTTCGCGCTCCTCGCTCCGTCCGTCGCATCGGCGCAAGGCACCGGGAATCCTCCTCCGCCAGGTGGTGGCGCTCAGCCGGCGCCGGCGGGTGGCGCGACGGACAACGGCAGCGCGGCTGGTGCTGCGGGCGCGGCCGCGGACAAGAAGCCGGCGAGCTCCGGCAACGTCGGCGGCGTGACCTTCCAGGACAAGCCGGCGCGACGGGCTCCGGTGAGCCGCGCCGTGCTCCGTCGCTCCGGTCCGATCGCGACGTTCCCCGGCTTCGAGCAGCTCCCCGACGGTGGGTCGCGGCTCTTCGTGCAGCTGAGCCAGTCGGTGCCCGTCGAGGAGCGCCGCGCGCAGGGCTCGGTCACGTACGTGCTGAAGGGCGCGCACCTCCGCGTGCACAACGATGCGAACGCGCTCGTCACGGTTCATTTCAACACGCCGGTCTTCCGCGCGCGGCTCGCGCCGCAAGGCAACGACCTCTTGTTCATCCTCGAGATGCGGAGCGCGGCGACGCCGACGTTCAAGCTCTCCGACAACCAGGACAAATCGTCGACGCTGCAGATCGATTTTCCGAAAGGCGATTTCCTGACGGGTGACGGGAGCGCCACGCTTCCGTCCGAGACTCCGCCGACGCGTGCGCTCGGCCGCGTGCCCAAGACGAAGGCCCGGAAGGGTCAGAACGGCGCACCGGCGCCGCCGCCTACGCCTGACACGCAGGCTCCCGCGAACGACCCCGGCCCGAATCCGTAGTAAGCCTTGGCTCCTTGATCCGTTTATCAAGGAGCGCATCGGCCTTCGCCGCGTTCGCATTCGCGCTGTTCGGCGCGCGACTCGCGTCCGCGAGCGAGCCGCCCGCGGTGGACGAGGAGCAAGACGCGCTCGAGCTCGAGGCGCTCGGCCCGCGCACGAACCTCCGCACGCGCGCCGAGGAGGTCAGCTTCGACGCGCGCGAACGCACCCTCGAGCTGATCGGCAACGTGCGGATCGACTCACCGCCGTTCCATCTCACGAGCCAGCGCATACGCCTCACGCGAACGCGCTACGGCATCGAGGTCGACGGCAAAGGCTCGCTCGCGTTCTGTCCGTGCCTCGGCACGCCGCTCAAGGTGGACTTCGATCAGGCGCTCGTCGCGCCGCCCGGCGATCTCATCTTGAAGAACCCGACGTTGCGGTTCTACGACGTGCCGATCCTCCCATTGCCCTATTTTTGGCTGCGATCGGACGAGAAGCTCGGGCTCCTTCCGCCCGATCTCGCGTATCGCGGACAGGACGGCGTCTACGTCGGAGGCGGCGTGCACGTGCCGTGGAAGAGCCACGGCGAGAAGGTGACGCTCGATCTGCGCGGCGGCGCGTACGTGCTCGACGGCTTCGTGGTCGATACGCGGCTTCGCACCGTGTCGAGCACCACGAAGGTCCGCTATGACCGTCTGCCGGGCGGCGCGGGCACGACGGGCGGCGCAGGGGGAGCGGGATCGACGAGCGACGATGGTCTGCTGGTCGATGCGCGAGGCGCGACCTCGAGCGGCGAGCTCGGCGTCTCGTGGGATGCGGATCTGTTGCGAGGTACGCGCGGCGTCGCGTCGACCACCGACCTCGATGCCGCGGCGCGCAGGTGGGACCGCGCGACGGCGGAGGGTGCGTTGCGCGGCGGACCGTTCGTGGTTTCGGTGGCCATGCGCGCGGTCACGCGACGCGGCGGCAACCTCACCGACGTCGACGCGGTGGGACCCGTCACGTCGGTTCGCGCATCGGGCGCCGCCGGCTCGGCCGTCACGTACGACGCGACCATCGAGGGCGGCTCGCTGCGCACGTCGGACGGCACCATCTCGCGCGACGCGCTGAGCTTCGCGCGCG
>JAXDMI010000262.1:0-6998 GCA_034666145.1 Myxococcales bacterium
CGTGATCGTCCTCGTGGCCGTGGTCGCCGTGATCATCCTCTACTACCGGTGGGCGCGGAGCGTGATCGTCCTCGTACCCACGCTCCTGCTCGCCACGCTCTACGCCTTCGCGGTCGCCTCGCTGCCGCCGTTCGACGTCACCGCGCTCAACTCCAACACCGCATTCCTCGGCGCGATCATCGTCGGCAACGGCATCAACTTCGGCATCGTGCTCCTCGCGCGCTACGTCGAGGAGCGCCGCCATGGCAAGGGCACTCGCGACGCGCTCGTGGTCGCCGTCGCCTCGGCGCGCGTCGGAACGTTGTCGGCTGCGCTCGGAGCCGGCGTGGCTTACGCGTCGCTCGTGAGCACCACGTTCCGCGGCTTCCGGCAGTTCGGCATCATCGGCGGCATCGGCATGGTGATGTCGTGGGCCATGGCCTTCATCGCGATGCCGCCGCTCATCGCGTGGGTGGATCGCGGGCGAGGGGCGGTGTTCACGCAGCGGCGGCAGTCCTCGTTCACCGGGATCGTCGGTCGCGTCGTCACGCGACGGCCGGTCGCCGTGCTCACGATCGGCCTTGTTTTGACGGGTCTCGCGCTGGTCGAGGTCTCACGATTCGACACGAGCGCGCTCGAGTCGGACGTCGCGAAGCTGCGGAGGAGGGACACGTGGACGCGCGGCGAAGGCTACTGGGGGCGGCGGATGGATCGCCTGCTCGGCGCGTATCTCACGCCGACGGTGATGCTCACGGATTCCACCGAGCAAGCCGAGGCGGTGGCGGCGCGCCTTCGCTACGAGGTGACCGAGGGGGACCTCGGAGAGATGGTGTCGAAAATCCGCACGCTCGAAGACGTGCTCCCTCGCGACCAGGCGGAGAAGATCGCGGAGGCCTCGGCGATCCGCGAGGAGATGACGCCCAAGCTTCGTTCGCTGCTCGCGCCCGAGCGCCGCGCAGATCTGGAGCGACTGCTCGGCGACGAGGATCCGAAGCCCGTGGCGCTCCACGATCTGCCGCGCACGCTCCTGATCGGCCTCGTCGAGCGCGACGGCACCGCGGGCAAGACCGTGCTCGTCTTCCCGCGACCGTCGAAGGCGCTGTGGGAAGGAGCGCCGCTGGTGGCGTTCGTGGACCGCCTGCGCGCCGCGGGGACCGTGGCCGGACCGAGACCGGCGCGTGTCGCGGGCTCGCTTCCGCTCTCTGCCGACATCCTCGGCTCGATCCAGCGCGACGGCGCGGTCACCAGCGCGCTCGCCTTCTTCGGTGTGCTCGCGGTGGTCGTGCTCATGCTGCGACGTCACTCGACGACGCTCTACGTCATCGGATCGCTCACCGTCGGCGTGCTGTGGCTCGTCGCCGCCACCATGGTGCTCGGCGTGAAGATCAACTTCGCGAACTTCATCGCGTTCCCGATCACGTTCGGGATCGGCGTCGATTACTCGGTGAACGTGATGAGCCGCTACGTACAGGATGGCCGTCGCGATGTGCTGGGCACGATTCGCGCGACGGGCAGCGCTGTCGCGCTGTGCTCGCTGACCACCATCATCGGTTACTCGTCGCTGCTCGTTGCCGAGAACCGCGCGCTCTTCCTCTTCGGCGTCGTCGCGGTGCTCGGTGAGCTGGCGACCCTCACGACCGCGCTCACCTTGCTACCGGCGGTGCTGGTCCTCGTCGACAACCGAGCTCACATCGGAGGTCGCGGTGTCGATACGTTCGCCGTGACGGGCAGCGGCCCCCCGAGCACGCGGCCGCCGAGCGCCTCGACGTGAGCGGGCGGCGCACGCCCGTCGAGCGTGAAGTCCGCGGAGAGCGCATCGGTGAGCGGACGGACGTTCCCTTTGCCGAAGCAGCGCAGATAGGAGAGCGAGGACTTGTCGCGTAGCCCGCGGCCGCCGAGCTGGTGGCTCCAGACGTTGGAGTAGAACGTGGGTCGCTTCGCATCGAGGGCCATCACGTCGGCGCGATCGAGGAGCACGGGGTCGTGCGTGCCGTCGTCGGCAACGGCGCGCTCGACCTCGAGGGTGCCGTCTTTTCGGAGGTCATAGATGATGCGGAAGCCTTCGACGTCGCCCTTGCCGTAGAGGCGCTGCAGGCCGGGGCCCACGAACATGCTGCGCGTGTAGACCATGTCGAGCACCACCGCGGGGACCACCGTCCACGTGAGCCAGTTGTTGCCCCACGGACGCTCCTCCGAGAAGAACGCGAAGTAGCCGACGGCGAGCTTGCCGTCGGGGAGCACCGTCGCGCGGTAGTAGAGCGTGTCGGCGAGCTCACCGGAGCTCGCCACCGCAGAGCCTACGCAGATCTCGTGCTGCTCGATCGCAGCCTCTTCGAGGCTCGACGGCTCCAGAAGTGTCTCGGCTGCCGCAGCGGCCGGAAGATGTCCCTCGTGCATGCACGCAGTGCCGACGACCGCGAGCACGGTGGCAACACCGCACGTGACGTGTTTCCGCATCGCGAGGAACGGTACCGGTGCGACGCGGATCTGCAGAACGCTCCGCGCATTCCGTTGCGCGACCGATGTCGATTGGAACGAGCTTGTGCGCACGTGTGGGGATCCACTCGCGCTAACGCGTGCGCGTCGACTACGCTCTCGGCGTGGCCGCCATCATCCAGATCTTCGGCAAGAAGAAGTGCGCAGAGACCCGAAAAGCCGAGCGCTGGTTCAAGGAGCGCGGGATGAAGGTGCAGAGCGTCGAGCTCAGCGAGAAGGGCCTCTCGCCAGGAGAATTGCGCAGTGTGGCTGCACGAGTAGGCGGCGTCGAGGCCCTCATCGACCGCGAGGGAAAGCGCTATGTCGACAAAGGTCTGAAGTACTCCGCGCCGACCGGCCCCCGCATCGAGGCCCTCTTGATCGAGGACCCCCTCCTCTTGAAGACGCCCATCGTGAGGCGGGGCACCGACGCGACGCTCGGCTTCGCGCCGGACACCTGGGAGACGTGGAAATAGCCAACGACCCAGGGTCATTCTCGCTCTCCTGACCCTGGGTCCGGAACGGTGAAATGACCCTGGGTCATTCTCGCTCTCCTGACCCTGGGTCCGGAGCGGTGAAATGACCCTGGGTCATTTTCGCGGCGTCATTGCTTGGGCTTGGGGGCGTCGGTCATCGAGCGACGGATGGCCGCGAGGGGTGCGTGGTCGTCGTACACGACGGCGCCGCGCTCGAGTCGGACACCGAGCTTCGTCCAGATGGCGGGCAGATCGACGGCGCCCGGCTTCATGGCCATGCGCGCGTAGGTCTCGCGCAGGACCGGAACGCCCGTGGTGGTGTCGCCCACTTCGATCACGCGGTCGATGGGCCACCCGACCGAGATGTTGCCGCCCTGCGCGACGATGGCGCGTACCACGTCGACGAGTGACTTTCGCCCGCTGGTGCGCTCACGAATCGCGACGTCTGCCTCGAGACAGAAGAGCGCGCCGCCCCAGTACGTGCGTCCCCAGGTGTGCGTGCGATCGAGACCTTCGTCGCCCGCGCCGGGCTGGCCTTGCGGCATGCCGAGGATCCACTCGCGCCACACCTGCTCGGGCTTGGTGATGCCGGCTTGCGTGCGCGCGAGCGGCTCGAGGTACGTCGCGAGGCCCTCTTCGAGCCAGTGATGCTTGCGCGTGAGATCGGGCAGCGCCGTGTGCACCATCTCGTGCACGAGCATCCAGTCGTCCTCGAGCTGCTTCGGCGTCACCTCGGAGCCGACCGGCACCTCGATGGCGGCACCGGACGAGCCCATCGTGGTACCGAAGCCGACGCGACGACCGTTCTGCGGCTGCACGAGCACGAGCACGCGCCGGATCGGGAAGCCGCCGTAGAAAGCGTCGACCGCCTTCGCGCTGCGCTCGATCCACGCGATGACCGCGGCCTCGTCGGTGAACGTACCTGGGAACATCGCGGCCTCGACATGACCGCCCGCGAGCTGCAAACGGCGGATGCGACCGAAGGCGGCGTACGGGAGATCGAAGCCTTCGATGGTGTGGCCCTCGTACGTGTCTTCGAGGCCGGGCACCGGGAAGACGCCCGTCGCGAACGCATCGCCTGGCGCGCTCGTCACGTGGAAGCGAAACGGAAGGCCCGTCGGGGCATCGAGCGGACGAAGCAGCCAGCTCGACGGCGGCGCTTGGACGGCGTCGCCGTGCATCTGCGCGACCGACCGCTCGCGGTTGGCGCGAGCCGCGTCGGCGAGCGCGAAGCGATACGAGATCTTGCAGCCGGCCGAGCACTTGGGGACGAGCCAACGGTCACCGGTCGGCGCGATCGCCTTTTTGCCTTCGCCCTCGCGGAGCACGACGTCACGCACGTAACCCTCTGCGCCGTCCTCCACCGTGAATTGACCGCCGGTGCCGGCGGGGAACACGGCATCGATCGCGAGGCTCTCGCCGCGCGGTGCGGCCACCACTTCGTACGACCAACCGGCGCCGTTCGCGGATGCGCTCGATGACGCTGGAGCGATCCCCGTCGGCGCGCTGGCACGCAGCGGCGCCGGCTTGGGCACCGAGCGCCCGGGTCCGGCTGCGCAGCTCGCCGGAGCCAAGAGCAGGGCGCTCAGGCCCAGCGTCAGGACCGAGAAGCGCGCTGCGGCGGAGCTCGTGGGTCGCGAGGGCTTCATCATCACACTGTGATCGATCGCGAGCGGCCGTGCTATCGAAGAGCACGCGCGATGCTTCCGTTCGATGTCACAGCTGTGGACCCGGGGTCGCGCGCGCGCCGCGGCTCGATGCTCACGGCGCACGGCCGCATCGAGACGCCGGTCTTCATGGCGGTGGGCACTCGAGCTTCGGTCACCAACTGTGCGCCGGTCGATCTCACCGAGGTCGGCACTCAGGTCGTGCTCGGCAACACGTATCACCTCATGCTCAGGCCCGGCCCCGAGGCGTTCCGGCGGCTGGGCGGCATCCACAAGTTCATGGGTTGGTCGGGGCCGGTGCTCACCGACTCGGGCGGCTACCAGATCTTCTCGCTCCCCGGCGACCGCACCATCACGGAGCGCGGCGCTCGTTTCAAGGGCTACACCGATCAACAGATGCACATGCTGTCGCCGGAGCGCTCCATCGAAGTGCAGACCGCGATCGGCTCCGACATCATGATGGTGCTCGACGAGTGCATCGACTCGCAGTCCGACGAGGCGCGCACCCGCGCCGCGATGGAGCGCACGCACCGCTGGGCGCTGCGAAGCTTGGCCGCGCGCACCAACCCGGAGCAAGCGCTCTTCGCGATCGTCCAGGGCGGCGTCGTCCCCGCGCTCCGCAAGGAGTCGGCGGCGTTCCTCACCGAGCACGCGTTCGACGGCTTCGCCATCGGCGGGCTCGCGGTCGGTGACACGCGGTCGGAGCGCGAGGACGTCACGGCGTTCTCCGCCGAGCTCCTACCCGCCGATCGCCCGCGATACCTGATGGGCGTGGGCACGCCTCCCGATCTGCTGCAGGCCATGCTCGCGGGCGTCGACATGTTCGATTGCATCATTCCTACGC
Source organism: Myxococcales bacterium (assembly GCA_034666145.1). Taxonomy (GTDB): domain Bacteria; phylum Myxococcota_A; class Polyangia; order Polyangiales; family Polyangiaceae; genus Labilithrix. Next base: position 5,442 of record JAXDMI010000262.1, read on the forward strand.
AGCTCGCCTTCCAGGGAACGGCATTCACGTCGACGGGCCGCGTGCGCCTCACGCGTCTACCGAACCAGCTCTCGGAGGAGGCGCTCGACGTCGAGTGCCCTTGCTCGACGTGCAAGAAGTTCAGCCGCGCGTACTTGCACCATCTCTTCAAGTGCCGCGAGCCGCTCGGGCCGCGCCTCGTCTCGATGCACAACCTGCACTACTACCATTCGCTCATGGCCGACTCGCGCGCAGCCATCGCGCGCGGCGAGTTCGCGGCCTTCGCGAAGGGCAAGCTCGACGCCATCGATCGTCATGAGCACAGCACGAAGCGATTCACCGCTTCGAGCACCGCGAAGCCCGTCCTCGTCTCATGAAATGCGAGGTGGTCCTCACGCGCAGCGGAGCGCCCGCGATGCGCGATCGCGCGAGCGGCGAGGTCATGCATCCGGGAACGGGGCCCGGCGTCGAGCCGCAGGCGCTGTATGTCGTGCCTTCACGACTCGACGCGCGCTTGCGTGATGCGGGCGATGACCTGGTGCTGCTCGACGTCGGCCTCGGCGCAGCCTCCAATGCGGTCGCCGCCTGGCGCGTGTCGGAGGCGCTGCACGACGTCGCGGGCGCACGACGTCTCCGTATCGTCAGCTTCGACGACGATCTCTCGGCCCTCGAGCTGGCGTTGCGACCCGAGCACGCCGAGAGCTTCGCGCTCACGACCACCGCGGGCGACGCGCATGGTGCGGCGAGCGCGCTGCTCGCGAACGGCGGCCACGAGACGTCGCGGACGACATGGCGACTCTCGCTCGGTGACTTCCCCGTGCAGCTCGCACGTGAGCCCGCCGCGTCGGCGGACGTCGTGTTCTGGGACTTCTATTCTTCGAAGACCCATCCCCACCTCTGGAGGCTGTCGACGTTCCGCGCGCTGCATCGCGTCTGCCGCTCCGGCGCGACGCTGCACACGTACAGCACCGCGACCTCGTTCCGAGCCGGCCTCCTGCTCGCCGGGTTCGCGGTGGGTGTCGGCGGAGGCACCGGCGATCGGCACGAGACCACCATCGCCGCCGTGGACCTCGCCGACCTCGAGCGACCGCTCGATGCCCGATGGCTCGAGCGCCTCGCTCGCTCGACAGCTGCATTTCCGACGGACGTGGCCGCCGATGCACAATCGCGAAGCGACGCGCTCGAACGCGTGCGCGCCGCTCCCCAGTTCGCGTAAGGGTCGCGTAACGGTCGCGTAAAGGGTCGCGTCATCCGTCGTGTGAAGGGACCATGAGCCGATGAGCCGATCCGTCGAGTGCAGTGTGGACATCGACGCCGCCGGCCTTCCGTGCGCCGCCCGCGCCGAGACTCGTCTCGAGCGCCCCGTCGCCGACGTGTGGAAGGTGGTCGAGGACGTCGATCGTTACGCCGACCGCATTCCGATGATGCATCGCGTGCGACGTGACGGCGATCGCGCGACCGTGGACCTGAAGTTCAAGGTCGCGCTGTTCTCGGTGGGCTTCCAGTTCGTCGTCGACGACACGAAGAAGAACGAGACGTCGGTCGAGCTGCGATGGGTCTCGGGAGAGCCGCGCGGCA
>JAXDMI010000263.1:0-4562 GCA_034666145.1 Myxococcales bacterium
CGTCGAAGAATTCCTTGAGCGAGACGTTGTCGTTGCCGAGGATGTAACGCTCGCCGACGCGGCCCTTCTCCTCCGCGAGGAGGTGGCCCTCGGCGCAGTCGTCGACGTCGATGGTGCAGAAGCCGCCCGGCCCATGCCCGGGCACCTGCTTCGCGAGCAGCGCGCGGATGATGCCGCCGGTCGGCGTCGGCGCGATGTCACGCGGTCCGAACGGGAACGCCGGGTTGACGATGACGACCGGGAGGCCGCTCTCCGCGAAGCGCATCGCGACGCGCTCGCTCTGCCACTTGGTGAGGATGTACGGGTTCGCGATGTCGAACAGGTTGAACTTGGTCGTCTCGTCGGCGAGGCCGCCTTCCACGAGGCCGATCGCGGCGATCGAGCTCGTGTAGACGACGCGATTCACCTTCGCGTGCTGCGCCGCGAGCAGCGTCGACACCGTGCCCTCGACGTTGACGCGATAGATGACCTCCTCGTCGGGAAGCCACGTCTTGTAGATGGCCGCGAGGTGGAAGAGCGTCTCGCAGCCTTCGAGCGCCTTCTTCATGGTGGCGAAGTCGGTGACGTCGCACGTGATGCGCTCGACGGGCAAGCCCTCGAGGTTCGCGAGGTTCGCGCCGGGCTCGATCAGGCAGCGCACGCTGCGTTTCTGCGCGAGCAGCTTTCGCACCACGGCGCTGCCGATGAAGCCCGTCGCGCCCGTCACCGCCGCCGTTCCCGTCGCCATGGCCATGCGAGGGACGATAGCCGGCCCGCACGCGAAGCGGCGCGCGATTGACATGCTGCGCACAGGCCGTGTTTATTGCGGTTCGATGACCTCGTTTCGCGTGGCCGGCACCGCGCTGCTCCTGATGCTCGGCGCGGCGAGCGGAGCGATCAGCGCCGGTTGCGAGAAGAAGGCCGACGCCGCGCAAGGCCGGGATCTCTACGCGTCCACGTGCGCGCGCTGCCACGGCGCCGAGGGCTCGGGCGGCCTCCCGCTGTTCGACGGTGGACCTCGGCCTCGTGATTTTCACGACCACGCGTTCCAGAACGAGCGCACCGACGAGCAGCTGAAGCTCACCATCGTCAACGGCAAGGGCACCGGCATGCCGTCGTTCGGCACCATCTTCGACGAGCAACAGCTGCGTTCCCTCATCGCGCATGTGCGCAGCTTCGATCCGGAGAAGACGACGAAATGAAGAAGATGATCCGCCGCGTCGCGGCAGCGATCGGAGCGCTCGTGCTCCTCGCGGTCGTGGGCGTGGCCGTGAAGTTCTACGTGCTCTCGCCGAGGTCGCGCCCGGCGCAGAGCATGACCGCGCAGTCGAGCCTCGAGGCGCTCGAACGAGGCAAGTACCTCGTCAACAACGTGGCCGCGTGCATCGGCTGCCACTCTCCCGTGCAAGAGGACAAGCCGGGCGACCCGCCGGTCGACGGGCGCATCGGCGCGGGTCGTGACTTCGGCGACTGGGGCCCCGACGTGCCGTTCCGCCTTCGCGCGCCGAACATCACGCCCGACAAGGAGACCGGCATCGGCGCCTGGACCGACGGCGAGGTGGTCCGCGCGATGCGCGAAGGCGTGGGCAAGGACGGTCGCGCGCTCTTTCCGCAGATGCCGTACACGACCTACGCGCGCACGCTGAGCGATGCCGACGCTCTCGCGATCGTCGCGTACCTCCGCACGCTGACCCCGATCAAGAACGATCCGGGACGCACCGCGATCAAGTTCCCGGTCTCGATGTTCATCCGCGGCGTGCCGAAGCCGATCGAAGCCTCGCCGCCCGCTGCGCCGGCTCCGTCCGACACGATGGCGCGCGGCAAGTGGCTGCTCGACGTGTGCTCGTGCCACGACTGCCATGACTCGGTCGACAACCACCGGCAGAAGCTCGAGGGCAAGGGCATGGCCGGCGGCGCCACCTTCCCGCTTCCCGACGGCAAGGGCGTCGCGGTCGCTCCCAACATCACGCCAGACAAGGCGACGGGCATCGGCGCGTACTCCGACGACGACCTGCGTCGCGTCTTCGACGAAGGCAAGGGCAAGAGCGGCCGCGTCCTCTACACGATGCCGTGGAGCTACTACGGCGGATTGACCAAGCAGGACAAGGAGTCGCTCATCGTGGCGCTCCGCGAGGTCCCGGCCGTGGTCAATGTCGTCGCCCCCTCGCAAATCAAGTAGTTCCAGCGTGGGTGTGTCTTGCGATCGGCGATATTTCGTGTACGAAGTAACTCATGCCCAGCCCGTATCGCGAGGAGCACGATCACTTCCGGAACACCGTCCGCCAGTTCGCGACGAAGGAGCTCGCTCCGTACGCCGACGAGTGGGAGAAGGCGGAGCTCTTCCCGAACGACGTCTTCAAGCGCGCGGGTGAGCTCGGCATCTTCGGTGCGCACTACCCCGAAGAGCACGGCGGCGCGGGCGGCGATTACTGGTTCAGCGTCGCGAAGGCCGAGGAGCTGCCGCGCTGTTTGTCGGCGGGCGTCTCGATGGGCCTGCTCGTCCAGAGCGACATGGCGACGCCGGTCATCAGCGACCTCGGCACGAAGGATCAGATCGAGGAGTTCCTGAAGCCCGCGCTGAAGGGCGACAAGATCGTCGCGCTCGGCGTGAGCGAGCCCAACGCAGGCAGCGACGTCGCCGGCATCCAGACCTGGGCCAAGCGCGACGGCGACGATTGGATCGTCAACGGCGCGAAGACGTACATCACGAACGGCACGCGCTGCGACTTCGTCACGTTGCTCGTGAAGACGAACCCCGAGGCCGGCGCCCACGGCTGCAGCTTCTTCCTGGTGCCTTCGAAGACGAAGGGCTTCAGCGTCGCGAAGAAGCTGAAGAAGATCGGCAACCACGCGAGCGACACCGCCGAGCTCGCGTTCGAGGACATGCGCGTTCCGCAGGCGTACATGCTCGGCGAGCCGAACCAGGGCTTCATGTACCTGATGCAGAACTTCCAGACCGAGCGCCTCATCGCGTGCGTCAGCGCATGCGCCGGCCTCCAGCTCGCGATGGATCAGGCGATCGAGTACGGCCGCGAGCGCAAGGCGTTCGGCAAGCCGATCATCAAGCGCGAGTACTGGCAGCACAAGTTCGTCGACCTCCACGCGAAGCTCGAGGCGGCACGTGCGCTCACGTACAAGGCCGCCGACATGTACAACGAGGAGCGCTACGTGAAGAAGGTCACGCTCTCGTTCGAGACCGTGAAGATCATCAGCATGGCGAAGATCTTCGTCGGCGAGCTCGGCACCGAGATCATGGACCAGTGTCTCCAGTTCCACGGCGGCGCGGGGTACATCGAGGAGATGCACATCGCGCGCGCCTGGCGCGATCAGCGGCTGCTCCGCATCGGCGGCGGCACCACCGAGACGATGCGCTACTACGTCGCGAAGCTGATGGGCCTGTAGCCTTCTCCCCTCTCCTGCTTCAGGAGAGGGGCCGGGGGTGAGGCTACTTCGTGAGCGCCAGCGTGTACGACTGCGCGGCTCCGCCTCGGACCGCGACAAGGTAGTTGCCGGCGGCTGACGACGTTGCGGCGATCTCCGTGGGCGACGTGTTCGAGATCTGGTTCCACGAGCTGCCGTTCCACTTCCACATGAGGATGTCGGCATCGCCGCTGCTGGTGAGCGCGACGTCGTAGGCGACGCCGGCCTTCGGCACACTCCACGAGTACCAGTCGAGATCGCTCGCCGACGAGAGCGAGCCGCAGCGCGTCCCGGCGAGCGCGTTCGGCTGATTGGACGTGTCGTTGGGCTCGGCCTCGGGCGTTCCGCCGGCGCACGTCGGCGCCGGAGGCGGCGGAGGAGGAGGCGGCGGCGGGCTCGAGCCACCGCTGCTGGAACCACTGCTGCTCGAGCCGCCGCTGCTCGAGCCGTCGCTGCTCGAGCCACCGCTGCCGCCGTTCGCCGCGATGAGCTGCTGGATCTTTGCGTACGCGAGATCGACGCGCGCGAGCACTTGCGTGCCACCGCCGGCGCCCGAGTTGACGGCGGCGATGGTGCGGCTCGCGCCGCTGCCGACGTAGACCGGACCGCCCGAGTCACCCGACTCGATGATCTCCGACGAGATGTACGCCTTCGGGAAGCCATACGATGAGCCCGACTGCAGCGTCACCGCGCTGCCGAAGAACAGGCCCGTGAACGATGCCGATCCGTTCCGGATGCGACCGACGTTGACGGCCTGCGCTCCCGCCGCCGACGCCGCGCTGGCGAGCTTCGGATACGACGAGAGCGTGATGGCCTTGTCGAGGATGATGACCGCGACGTCGAGGGTCGACGGATTCACCGTGTCGCCCTGAGAGACGTAGTCGGTCCACGAGTGCGTGCCTGTCGCGCTCTGCTTCGAGGCGTACGGCGCCACCACCGTCCACGACGACGCACCGACGACGCAGTGACCGGCGGTGAGAACGATGCGAGGCGCGATGACGGCGCCCGAGCAGATGAACGTTGCCGTGTTGACGAGCGCCGCCTCCGTATAGGACGTCGCGGGCGATCCGTTGACGATCGGCTGCGCGACCTTCTCGCCGAGCACCTCCTGGTCCTGCGGCGACGGCGCGTCTCCCGACTGCGCACAGCCGAACGATCCGGTC
>JAXDMI010000264.1:0-4629 GCA_034666145.1 Myxococcales bacterium
ATGCGCCGCGTCTCGGGGAAGCAGCCGCCGGGAGGGACGACGAGGTACACGCGAGAGCTAGTCTCGCACGTTCCCACCGCGTGCCCCAGGGGAAGGAGCGTGGTCCGACGCCGCAGTGCGTCGTGACGCGGGCAACCCCTCGTGCTCATCGAGCCGACGCGCCGTGCAAAGTTGGCCCGCCGAGAAGCCGCGCGCGACACTTTCACGCATGATTCACGCGGAGCAGCTTGCGGGGAACGAAGCCGAAGACCGTCGCCGTCGGCGCAGCGCCGACCCGCTGGTCGCTCTCCATTACCAGCTGAGCGAGACGCGCTCGCGCGGTGAGCTCGACGCGATCGTGGTCGCCGATGCCTCGGGCGTCGTCGTGGCGGGCGCCGGATCGTGGCCTGTCTGCGAAGAGCTCGCGGCGTACGCGCCTCTGTTGGCCGAAGGATCATGGGCCACGATGACCGACTCGGTCACGTCGCGCGTCGACTCGCTCCGTCGTGACGTCGAGGTCCGCTCGCTCATGATCGGCGGTCAGGAGGTCCTCCTCTGTGCTCGCCGCCAGCGACGCGGTGAAGGAAGCGCTGCCGGCGAAGGCGTCGAGCGCGACCTCGACCAGGCCGCCGCCGGGATCAGCCGTATTTTGGAGAGCGCCGCGGCCTAGGCGATAACGCGTCGCGTTGACGCTCCTCGCCTCCGAAGCTAGATCGACGATCATGAGCGGCACCAGCGACGAGGATCCGCCCGACGATCTGCCGTCCGATCCGCCGCCTCCCGGCAGTCCCGCCAGCGTCAAGGAGAGCGCGAAGGAGCGGATGCGCTCGCGCCTCGAGAGCGTCATCCCCGAGATCCTGAAGCGCGCGGTGGAGATCGGCGTCGAGAAGGCGCGCGAGTCTCCGGCCGACGTGAAGCAGTTCATCCACGACCTGAAGGTCCCCAAAGAGGTCGCGCACTACCTCTTCCAGCAGATCGACGACACGAAGAACGGCCTCTTCCGCGTGGTCGCGAAGGAGATCCGCGATTTCCTCGAGCACACGAATTTCTCCGGCGAGGTGCAGAAGCTCCTCACGACGGTGCAGTTCGAGGTCAACACGACCATTCGCTTCACGCCCAACGACGGACGCGAGCCGAAGAAGAACAACGACGGCGCTGCGGGCGACGGCGGCCCCGACAGCGACGCGAAGGACACGAAAGAGGGCAAGGACGCGAAGGATGCGAAGGACGCGTCCGACGGCGACGACGGCGAGCGCACGCCGGACGGCCGTCGTCCCCTGCCCCGTCCCGAAGTGAAGACCTCCGTCAGCGTGCGTCGCGACGGTCGCGATCGCGCCTGATCATCGTGCGATCGTCGCGCATTCATCGCGCATTCATCGCCTTGGCGACGCGTGATCACGATGCGAAGACGAGCGATGAATCGCATCGCGTGTGATCGAGCCGACGAGAGAGAGCGCTTCTTGCTATAAGGGCGCCATGGCGAAACCGCTCAAAGCGGGGGGTGAGGTCGACAGCTGGTGCACCAAGTGCAAGCTCGTGCTGAATCATCGAATCATTGCGATGGTCGGACCCATCCCCGCGCGCGTCGAGTGCTCGACGTGTAGCTCTCATCACAACTTCCGCGCGAAAGCGCCCGGCGACAAGGCGGTCTCGGCCAGCGCCGGTGCCTCGGCAGGCGGCGGGCGATCGGCGTCCGTTTCCTCGGCAGCTCCGCGCTCGACGCGCGGCCCGACGAAGGCCCAGCAAGCGGTCATGGACCGCGAGCGCACGTGGGAAAAGTCGGTCAACGGTCGCGCCGTCAGCGAGTTCCGTCCCTACCGCGTGAGCGAGATCTTCGAAGAAGGCGACCTCGTGCGGCACTCGAAGTTCGGCGACGGGATCGTGACGCGGCTGCTCGAGGGCAAGAAGGTCGAGATCCTGTTCAAGGACGACGCCCGAACCCTCGCGCACGGCCTCACCGACTAAATCACCGAGCACGTGCTCGCTGATTTAGCGTCGCTGCGCGCGGAAGCGACGCTCGATCTCGGGCGTTTCCCCCAGCGTGACTCGCCGAGCGCGCGCGGTTAGCGTCCCCTCCGACCCGCGGAGGGCTCTCCCATGAACAAGCTTGGCGGCGCGACGTTCTCGCACACGTATCCGACGGCCGGAACATTCGAGCACTTCTGCGCGCCCCACTGCCGCTTCGGGATGAAGGGCACGATCGTAGTGCAGTGATGAGACGACGAGCGCTCCCCCTACCTCCGGTTGCGCTCGTCACTGCGCTCGCGCTCGCGGCGTCCTCTCCAGACTCGAGCGCCTCGGCGCCGGCGACGCCCGCTGCAACACCCGCGATGTCGGCATCCGCAGCGCCGTCTTTGCCGACGCCGACGATCGACGCCGCCACGCGTGCGGCGAACGCGGCGATCGTCGCCGAGACCGCACGCCTCGATGCCGAGGCTCGTGCTCCCGCCACCGACGTGCGCATCGCGCCGTCGCTGGCGCGGGGCGTGATCGGTGCCTGGCTCGTCGCGGGTCCATTCAAGGCGGGACGTCCCGCGCTCGAGGTGCTGCCGCCCGGCGTGACCGGCATCGACGAGGCCGCCCTCGCTGCGTCCTCCGGAGCGACGCTCGGCGGTGAGCGCGACTTCGGCGCTGGGAACCTCAAGAAGAAGCCGGCGGCACGCTGGACGATCGCCTCGAGCAACGACGGCGCGATCGATCTCAAGGCGGCGCTCGAGCTACCCGGCGGCGATCTCATCGCGTACGCATCGGGCGTCCTCCACGTCGAGCACGCCGGTCGCTACCTCCTCGTGCTGGGCGTCGACGACGGCGTTCGCGTGATCGTCGACGGCACGCCGGTGCTCACGCGCGACGACGCGCGGCCCGTGCGCGAGGACGACGACGTCGTTCCGCTCGATCTCACCGCCGGCGATCACGGCGTCGTCCTCAAGCTGCACCAGCGCGACGGCGCGTGGGCCTTCCGCGCGCGCTTCGTCGACGCGACGCTCGCGCCGCCCGCGGGTGCGTACCTTCGTCTGCCCGGCACCATCGCCGAAGACGCGCGCACGCTCGCGACGAAGATGGCGTGGGTCGCCGTGGATCGCGCGTTCGACGGCACGGTCGAGCCGCCGCGCTATCGGCCGAAGCTCACCGTTCGCTATCCCGAAGGCGCGCCGCGCGGTGTGTCTGCACCGGTGGCGGCGCGGCTCGTTCGCAACGGCACCGAGGAGACCGTCTTCGACGTGCAAGCGGGCGGCGTACCGGTGACGTCGGCCGGTGCCGGCGAGGTGGTGGTCGCGCTCCCCTCCCTCACGCCGTTCACGGCGCCGCTCACGCTCGAGACCACGGTCGCGGGTCGCGTGGTGAAGCACGCGTTGCCGTCGCGACCCATCGCCGAGCAGGCCGTCGCGCACGCCGAGCACGCGATCGCGAAGGTCCCGGCCGACGCAGCGTTCCTCGGCGAGGGCTCGCTCGACTCCGTGAAGTACCTCACGCGACGGCTCGCCGGCCTTCTCTCACGCGGCGACTACGACATCGAAGCGCAGACCGACGAGGCTCGCGAGCTCGATCACCTCGCCACGAACCTGGAGCACGATCTCGATCCCTTCGACGGACGCACCGGCCCCATGCGCCGCGCGCTACGGTCGCCGCTCGATGGCGACTTCTCCGAGGTCGGTGTCTACGTTCCGCCTTGGTACAAGCCGAACGGCACGCGCAAGTATCCGCTCGTCGTCGGTCTCCACGGCCTCAACGGCTTCTCGATGGGCGTCATGCGCTGGCTCTTCGGCGGCGATGACCCCAAGAAGGAGCAAGGCTGGGAGGATCGTCACGTCGGCCCGCTCCCCCAGGCCGACGCGTTCGTCATCACGCCGTTCGGTCACGGCAACTCGCTGTATCGCGAGCTCGGCGAGACGGACATCATGCACGCCGTCGAGTGGGCGATGCGTCGCTACCCGATCGATCCGACGCGCGTGACCATCACCGGCATGTCGATGGGCGGTATCGGCTCGGCCTCCGTCCCGCTCCATCATCCGCACGTGTTCGCCGCTGCCGAACCGCTGTGCGGCTATCACAGCTACTTGATCCGCGGCGACGTGTCGGGCCGCGGGCTCCGTCCCTGGGAGCGCTTCCTCGCCGAGGAGCGATCGAACGTGCTCTGGGCCGAGAACGGCGAGCACCTCCCGCTCTTCATCGTGCACGGCACGCAGGACCTCCCCGAAGAGAACAGCGGCGTGCTCATCGAGCGCTACGAGAAGCTGAATTTTTCGGTCAAGCACGAGCACCCCGAGTCCGGACACAACGTGTGGCAGCAGACCTACGAGGACATGAAGGGCCTCAACTGGCTGCTCAATCGGCGTCTCGACGTCCATCCGTCGCACGTCCGCTTCAAGACCACGCGCACGCGCTGGAGCACGAGCGCGTGGGTCACCGTCGACGAGCTCGCCGGCGAGACGGCATGGGGCGACATCGATGCGCGCGTCCACGCCATGACGTAGAGCATCACCGCCACGACAAGCGGGCTCGCGCAGGTGACGTTCGCGCGGGATCCGCAGCTCCTCGGCACCGCGGCGGTGACGGTCACCGTCGACGGTCAGCGCATCGCGTTCGACGAGAGCGAGCCGCTCGTCGTCGGTCGCGAGCCGCCGGTGAACGCCGCCCACGGCGCCACGT
>JAXDMI010000265.1:0-9604 GCA_034666145.1 Myxococcales bacterium
GTGGTGAATGCGTGAGCGTGCGCTCATCCTCGCGCTGATGGCGCTCGCGACGGCGGCGCTCGTCGCGTGCACGCAGCGCGATCGCGCGCCGCCGCCCGTCGCCGATGCGGGCGTCACCGATGCCGGGAGCGTGACGGGGGCGACCCGCGAAGTACCGGCCATCCCGCCACCGAGCGCATTGCGCCTCGCCGCAGCTCCGATCGATGCCGCCGTCGCGGCGCCGTTGCCGGTCACCGCGTGGACGTGGAAGACGTATCGCGGCGATCACTTCAGCATCCTCTTTCCCGGCGAGCCCAAGGTCACGGTGCTGCCGCTCGAGGAGGACAAGCTCAGCTTCGATCAGGCGGTCGTCGACGTCCCCGGCGGTCAGGTGTCGTTCCTCGCGGGCTTCACCGATCACTCCGAGGAGGCGGTGGCGAAGCCCGACGAATTCCTGGAGGAGCAAGCGAACAAGCCACGACGCGGGACCACCGAGGTCCTCCACAAGCGCTCCGTGACATTGCCCGGTGGGCACCCCGGTCGCGTGCTCATCTTGCGTCGCAACATCTCGGGAACGCCGCTTCGTATCTATTCGCGCCTCTACCTGGTGAAGCAACGCATGTATTCGCTCGTCGTCTCGACGCTCGACGAGGGCGGAGTGGGTGAGGACGTCGTGAAGAAGTTCATGGACTCGTTCAAGCTCTCATGAAGCCCGACCCGCAGCGGCTACCGCCCGTGAAGGTGAAATTGCGCGCTGGGCTATTTGCCAATCAGCAAGCGCAGCTCGTCTTTGCCGGCGCATTCGCGACCATCGCCACGGCTGCTCTCGTCATTTCCTATTTTCTTGGGCCGGGTGCGCGTGTCTCGGTCGGCCTGGTGCTCGCCGGCGCCCTGCTCGCCGTGAATACCAATCGCTTCTGGCCGACTCGCGTCGTGCTCGACGACGACGGCGTGAGCGTGAAGCTGCCGTTCTCGCGGAAGGTCTACGCGTGGAGGTCGATCGCGGCGGTGACCACGTCGGGCTTCGGCGTGGTGCTCGCCCTCCGCGACGGCACGGAATTCACCATTCGCACGCATCCCGACTGGGCGCCGCAGAGCGACAACCAGGACACGAAGATGCTCGCCGACGCGCTGCGTGCGCGCCTCGACCCGCCGGCGCTCAGCGCAAAGGCGTCCGCCAAGAACGCACGATGAGCACGGCCGCCACGAGCGCGTAGCTCGCGAGCGCGATGGCGCCGAGGAACGGGAAGTAGCGCGCCGCCTGCGAAGGCAACGGAAACCCGAGCGGCCAGCGGTACACGAAGACGTGGCCGACGTTCGCGACGAGGAGCAGCGCAACGAGCGTCAGCTGATCGCCGGCGAGGCGCTCGGGCGCCCGGACGACCAGCACGTGCGCTCCGATCGCGAGCAGCGAGGCCGAGAACGTGACGAGGGCGGCGCGCGGTAGGAACTGCTCGCGCAGGTTGATCACCGTGAAGTCGAAGTCACCGAGCACGAGACGATGCACCAGCCAGAGGATGAGCACCGCCGACGCGAGCCACAGGATGCTCGTGACCGCAGCGGGTACCTGCGGGCTCCGAGCGCGGAGAATTCCGAGCAAACCGAGGATCGCCATCATCGTGACCAGCGCCAGGCGCGACGTCTGGGCCTGCGCCTTCCGTTCGTAGAGACGCGGCCATGTGGCGGGCTCGTCGCCGAGCCAGCTCGCGAGCGCGTGGCGGTTCTCGGCACGAAAGCGCTCTACCGTGGCGCGGCGATCGGCGAGATACGCGGCGTTGCTCGGCTCGGCGCGAGCGATGTCCCAGAGCACGTCGAGCCCGTCGTCGCCGGCGCGCATGTGCCGCGGGAAGGGCACGCCGAGCAAGAGCGCGAGCGCCGGTGCGGTGCTCCGTCCGTCGAAGGCTCCGCGATCGCTTCGCCGAGCGACGCCGTGTCCAGCGAAGCAGACCAGCACGTTCCGGATCTCCGGCTGCGCCCCGCCGTGACCTCCGGCGTCGCGATGGCCGTGATCGGCGGTGAAGATCACGAGGTCCTGCGTGAGGTCCATCCGCGCGAGCAGGCCGGCGATCTCCGAGTCCGCGCGCGCCACGGCGGCGGCGTACTCGGGTGATGCCGCGCCGTGATGATGCGCCTTCTCGTCGACGTAGAGCGGATGGAACACGTTCACGTCGAGGAGCGCGCCGTTGCTCTCGCTGAACACGTTCGCGGCGTGCGATTCGAGATGCGTGAAGCGATCGAAGTCCTTGGGGAAGAGCTGCGCGAACCAGGGCAGATGGCTGCTTCCCGAGACTCCGAGGCCGCTCGCCCGCGCCGTCTGCCAGACCGATTCGACGGCGAGCGGCGTCGTGAGGTCGTTGTTGCGCGAGCCGGTGCGGTCCACCTCGAGGCCCGTCGAGAGCAGCGCGTATTCGGGGCGCGACACCGTGAACGAGCCCTGATCGGAGATGCGGCATTGCCCCGACTGCTCGAGCTGCTTCGTCACGGCCATGCCCTCGGCGGCATCGCGACGGAGGCCGTCGACCACGATGAACGCGGTGTGGCGCGGGCGCGACGGGATGGGCACGCGGACCTCGTCGGCGACGGGCACCAGGAAGTAGCCGTCGTGATGGGGCAGCCGCGAGATGTACCGCTCGCCGAGGAAGAAGCCGACGACGATGCACGCGATCGCGAACGAGAGCGCGAGGACCTTCACGGCAACGCGGTCACGGTGACCTTGCCCTCGTTGGTCTCGATCGAGAGGAAGGCGGTGCCACCCGCGACCAGGAAGACCTTGGTCTCGCGCGGTGCGCAAGGAGCCTCGAGCCATGCACGGTGCGCCTCGGAGAGCTCGGGAAGGACACGGGCCGCGTCTTCACCGAGGAGGCCGAAGACGCCCGTCGCCCCTGATTTCAGGTGGAAACCGAGCTCCTTGCACAGACGCATGCTCGGCTTGTCGGCCGCGACGAACACGCACGCGATCATCCGCTCGTCCTTCGCGCGCACCTGGACGAGGTTTCGCGCCTGCGACGGCAGCAGCTCGCCGAGCACGGCGACGGCGCGCTCGGGCGGAAGCGCGCTCAGCGTGTTTCGCTCGCGAAGGGACTTGCCGATCATTGTCCCGGAGATGCTATCTCGCTAGGCCGATGTCGGGTGACGAACGCGACAGCTCTGCTTTGAGCTTTCCACCGGAGCTGCCGATCTCGGCGCGCGTCGCGGACATCGCCACCGCCATCGACGGGCACCAGGTGATCATCGTCGCGGGGGCCACCGGGTCCGGCAAGACCACGCAGCTCCCGAAGATCGCCCTCGCGATGGGCCGCGGCCTCGAGAAGATCATCGGGGTCACGCAGCCGCGACGGATCGCGGCCACCAGCGTCGCGGCGCGCGTGGCGAGCGAGCTCGGCACTCCGCTCGGGACCGACGTCGGCTACCAGGTCCGCTTCGACGACCGCACCTCGCCTGCGACGTACGTGAAGTTCATGACCGACGGAATCCTGCTCGCCGAGATCCACGGCGACCGGCTGCTCCGCCGCTACGACACGCTCGTCATCGACGAGGCGCACGAGCGCACGCTCACCATCGATTTTCTGCTCGGGTGGCTGAAGCGGATCCTTCCCGAGCGCCCCGATCTCAAGGTGATCATCAGCTCGGCCACCATCGACACCGCGCGCTTCTCCGAGCTGTTCGACGGCGCGCCGGTCATCCAGGTGGAAGGACGCACGTATCCCGTCGACGTCCTGTACGAGCCACCACGCGACGACGCCGATCTTCCCGAGGCCGTGGCCGACGCCGTCGCCAACGTGACGTCGCTCGATCCGCGAGGCGACATCCTCGTGTTCCTGCCGGGCGAGCGCGAGATCCGCGAGACCGAGAACGAGCTCGTGGCGCGCAACCTCCGTCACACGGTGATCCAGCCGCTCTACGCGCGCCTCGCCGCCTCCGATCAGGCCAAGGTGTTCGCGAGCATCCCGCAGCGCCGCGTCATCCTCGCCACCAACGTCGCGGAGACGTCGGTGACCATCCCCGGCATCGTCTACGTGGTCGACACCGGCATCGCGCGGCTGTCGCGTTACGACCCACGGTCGGGGACCACGCGATTGCAGATCGAGGCTGTTTCCCAGGCCAGCGCCGATCAGCGCAAGGGCCGGTGCGGGCGTGTTCGCGACGGCATCTGCGTGCGTCTCTACGACGAGCAGAGCTTCGCCGCGCGCCCCGCATTCACCGATCCCGAGATCAAGCGCACCGGTCTCGCTGCCGTCATCCTGCGCATGAAGTCGCTCGGGCTCGGCGACGTGGAGGACTTTCCGTTCCTCGACCCGCCGCAGTCGAAGGCCATCACCGAGGGCTATCGCGTCCTCGAGGAGCTCGGCGCGCTTGGCGAGCGGCGCGAGCTGACGCCGCTCGGCGTGCAGCTGGCGCGCTTCCCCGTGGACCCGCGCATCGCGCGGATGATCATGGCGGGCGCGGAGCTCGGGTGCCTGCGCGACATCCTCGTGATCGCCGCCGCGCTCAACATCCAGGACCCTCGCGAGCGCCCGCGGGAGCTGCAGCAGAAGGCCGACGACCTCCATCGCCGCTTTCGCGACGAGCGCTCCGACTTCGTCGGCCTCCTTCGCTTGTGGGAGTTCGTGAAGGACGCGGAGCGCAAGGGAACGTCGAACCTCCGGCGCGTCTGCAAGGAGAGCTTCCTCTCGTTCTTGCGCGTCCGCGAATGGGGTGAGGTGTACCGCCAGCTCGAGGAGATCGTCCGCGAGCTGCGCCTCGACAAGGTGACGAAGGGCAAAGCAGGGGAGGACTCCCTGCATCGCGCGCTCCTCACCGGGCTCCTATCCAAAGTAGGCACGTGGAATGCCGAGAATCGTATTTATATCGGCGCGAAGCAGACACGCTTCCAAATCCATCCTTCGTCGGCGCTCGCGCGCAAGCCGCCGGCGTGGATCATGGCTTTCGAGCTGGTCGAGACCACGCAGCTCTTCGCGCGCGTGGTGGCGAAGATCGACCCGGAGTGGCTCGCCGATGCGGGGGCGCATCTCCTCAAGCGAAGCTACTCCGAGCCGCACTGGTCGGAGCGATCGGCGCGCGCCTCGATCAAGGAGCACAGCACGCTCTTCGGCTTGACGGTCGCGCGGGACAAGAGCGTCGACTACGCGAGCGTCGCGCCGGCCGAGGCGCGCCTCATGTTCCTCGATCATGCGCTCGTGCGCGGCGAGTACCAGACGCGCGGCTCCTTCCACGCGAAGAATCGCGAGCTGCTCGAGGAGGTCGCACGGCTTCGCGACAAGGCGCGACGCAGCGACATGCTGGCCGACGACGACGCCCTCCTCGCGTTCTTCGATCGACGCGTCGGGCCCGAGGTCGTGAACGGCAAGACGTTCGAGGCCTGGCGCGAAGAGGCCGAGAAAATAGACCCCGGCGTGCTCTTGCTGTCGGTCTCCGACGTCCTCACCGGCGATCGCGAGCTCGCTGCCGCCGACTATCCCGACGTCGTCACGCTCCACGGCGCGAAGCTGCCGGTCACGTATCACTTCGATCCGTCGGCCGACGACGACGGCATCACGCTCACCGTTCCGCTCGTGCTCTTGCCGCAACTCGATCCCGGCGAGCTCGATTGGACGATCCCGGGCTGGCATCAGGAGAAGATCGCCGCGCTCCTCTACGAGCTGCCGCGCAACCTGCGTCGCGAGGTCGGTGACGTCCCGGAGGTGGCCCGCACGCTCGCGCCCGAGCTCACGCCGTTCGAGGGGCCGATGCTGCCGAAGCTGGCGCGCGCGGTATCGCAGCTCACCGGCGTGGATGTTCCGGAGGACGCGTTTCGGCCGGAGGCGATAGCCGGTCATCTGCGGCTCACGTGCCGCGTCGTCGACGAGAATGGCAAAGTCGTGGCGCAGAGTCGGGATATCGACGACCTGCTGAAACGATATGGCGCGCAGGCCCGCGCGGTATGGAAGAAGACTGCGCCGTCTCCGGCGTGGGAGCGCGCCGGTATCACGAATTGGGATTTCGGAGAGCTCCCGGCCTTCTTCGTGCGGCGGGTGGGCGGCACCGAAGTGCGTACGTACCCGGCCGTCGTCGATCGCAGCGCATCGGTCGATCTCGTTCTCCACGAATCGTCCGCCGCCGCCGATACCGCGTCGCGCGCCGGCGTGCGCCGGCTGCTCATGCTGTCGGCCCGTGCCGCCATCTCGGCGGTGGTACCGCGCATTCCGCCGGCGTTCTCGCGACCGGGCGGCGCGATGGCGTCGCGCACCGAGAACGAGGCCTTCCGCGCAATGGTGCTGGCACGCATCGTCGACGCGGCCTTCGGGCTCGCCGAGGATCGGCCGCTGCCGCGCACGAAGGCCGCGTTCGATCAGCTGGCGGCGGCAGGAGCGCCACGGATCCCGCAGGCGTTCAAGCTGTTCACCGATGCCATCACGCCGGTCGCGAAGGAGCTCGACAAGACGCTGCAGGCGCTGCGCACCGCATCGAAGCACCCCAGCGGTCGCGGCGCGCTCGTCGACATCCAGGCGCAGCTCGAAGGCCTCTTTCCCGTGGACCTCATGACGTGGGTACCGCTCTCGACGCTCGAGCAGTATCCGCGTTACCTGCGCGCGGCGCAGGCTCGGCTCGCGCGCGCCGTCACCGATCCGCGTAAGGACATCGACAAGCTCGCGCCGTTCACGACGCTGTGGTCGCAGTTCGTCACGAAGCGAGCAGCCGTGCGCGATGCGGCCTCTGCCGCGGAGCTGCGCTGGACGTTCGAAGAGCTGCGTGTCGCGATCTTCGCGCCGGAGCTGAAGACGCCGGTGCCGGTCTCGCTCGCAAAGGTGAGCGCAGCGGTCGCGGCGCTGCGCTGATCGCGTTCACGCTCGAGCGCTCGAGCGCTCGAGCGAAGACGCTCTCACTGCGCCGGAGCGGCCGCCTTCTTCTTCTTCGCGGCCTTCTTCTTCGGCTTCTTCACGGGCGCCGGCGCAGCGGTGTCGTCGGTGCTCGGCGCGGTCGTGCTCGCGGTGCTGTCGGTGCCGTACATCGAACCCGGCGAGTCTGCGGCGGCAGGCTTGTCGGGGGCGGCGGGAGGATCGGCGGCGGCCTTCGCATCGGCAGCCGCTCCCTTCTTGCCGGGCTTGCCCTTTGGCTTCTTCCCCGGCTTCGGATCCGCCTTCGTCTCGGCCTCGGCCGTGGCTTTCGGCTTCTCCTCCGCGGTCGACGGCGTCGGCGACGGAGCGTCGCCTGCCGCGTAGGTGCCCTTGTAGCCGGCCCACGGGTCCGACTCGGCGACCTTCGCTTCCTTCTGCTTGCCTCCGCAGCCGACGGCGCCGAGCGACGTGAACGCGACGAGCGACGCGAGGAGAGCGACGGTGTACGAACCGAGACGCATCGTTAGTCGATCCTCTACCACTGCCTCGAGCATCGCGCCGGTGTGGAATGATGTCGTTAGATTTCGAGACAGGTGGATCGTGAACGCCTCAGCCGCAACCTCCGCGCAAATGAAGTCTCTGTCCGAGCTCGCCGAGCCTCTCGCCAGGGATGGGTTTGCGTTCATCCATGCGCCCGCGATGCGCGCCGTCCTCGAGGCGGCCGGGCTCGAGGACTGGGACGGTCTCGCGGAGACGTGGAACGATCTCGGCGTCGACACCTTCATGGCCGACGGCGGTCGCTATCGCCGCCGCCGCTTCGCGGCGTTCTCTGCGTCCGCCGCGGGCATCGAGCGGAAGCCGCATCAACCGCACTACCAGAGCCGTGACTACAACGCGCTCAACGGCGGCGTCGCGCGTTGGTTCTCACCGGTGACGGACGCCGCGGCCACGCATCCCGCGATGCGCGCCATCCTCGGCACGTGCCATCGGCTCTTCGACGGACTGACGCCCGAGGCCACGCGCCCTCGTGAATGGCATGTCGAAATGCATCAATTTCGGATCGAGACCGGCGCCGAGCAAGGTCTGCCGACGCCGGAGGGAATGCACCGCGACGGCGTCGACTGGGTGCTCGTGATGCTGGTGCGACGCGTGAACATCGCGAGCGGCGTGACCATGATGGAAGACGTGGCGCATCGGCCGGTCGGCAGCTTCACGCTCACCGAGCCGATGGACGCGGCGCTCGTCGACGACGATCGCGTCTTCCACGGCGTGACCGCGCTGAGCCGATTGGACCCCGCGCTCCCCGCGTATCGCGACGTGCTCGTCGTGACGTTCCGCCGAGCGTGACATGGACGGCGACGAGCTCGCGTGGATCGCAAAGGCAACGGGAGCGACGAGCGCGCGCCGCGCCGATCGCATCCAGTCGTTGTGGAGCGGCTACGGCGAGATCGTCCGCGTTCGTCTCACGGGCGCGCGCGGGGCCGCCGAGCGCGAGGACCACACGGTGATCGTGAAGTCGGTGAAGCCGCCCGCTCGCGCGCGCGGCAAGAGCGCCGCCAAGGCCGACGATGCATCACACGCGCGGAAGTGCCGGTCGTACGACGTCGAGATGGCGTGGTACCGAAGCTTCGCGTCGCGCTGTGACGCTGCGTGTCGCGTGCCGCAATTTCTGGGCGGTCGCAGCGAAGGAGGGGAGTGGCTCTTCGTGCTCGAGGATCTCGACAACACGCACGCGGGCTTCCCGGAGCGCCGCCGTCGCTGCACGTCCGCCGAGCTCGGCGTGTGCCTCGGGTGGCTTGCGGCCTTCCATGCGCGGTTCCTCGGCGTCGCGCCGGAGGGCCTCTGGAAGACGGGAACGTACTGGCATCTCGCGACGCGCACCGAGGAGCTCGCGGCCATCGAGGATCCCGAGCTGCGCGCGGCGGCGCCGATCCTCGATCGCCAGCTGCGCGAAGCGACGTTCAAGACGCTCGTCCACGGCGACGCGAAGCTCGCCAACTTCTGCTTCGCGCCGGGTGGTCGTGCTGTGGCGGCCGTCGACTTCCAGTACGTCGGCGGCGGCGCTGGAGTGAAGGACGTCGCCTATCTCCTGTACGGCGAGTCGAGCTCCGCGGCGGTGGAGCAGCGTCATCTCGACACGTATTTCACGCACCTTCGTGAGGATGTCGCGAAGCTCCATCCGGCGATCGACCTCGCTGCTCTCGAGTCGGAGTGGCGCGCGCTCTACCCGATCGCCGCCGCCGACTTCCGTCGCTTCCTCGCCGGTTGGCGCGGCTGAGCGAGCGTCAGGCGAAGCGCACGGCGTAGATCTGGGGCAGGTTCGACGAGAGGCACGTCCACGCGTCGCCCGCGTTCTCGCTGACCCAGAGCGAGCCGGTGCTGCTGCCGAACGCCAGAGATTCGCCCTTTTCATCCACGTCGAGCGCATGGCGGAAGGCGATGTCGTACGCGGGCGGCGGCGGCAGCCCGCGATCGAGGACCTCCCAGGTCTTGCCGGCGTCGCGCGTTCGCGAGACCACCACCTTCGCGTCGACGGGAATGCGGGTCTCGTCCTTCACCGCGGGCACGAGCCACGCGGTATCCGGATCGTTCGGGTGCACCGCGACCGCGAAGCCGAACACGGCAGGCTTCACGTTCGCGATCTCGTTCCAGTTGCGGCCGCCGTCATCGGAGCGGAACACGCCATTGTGATGCTGGCACCAGAGTCGCTGCGGAGCGCTCCGGCACTGGACGATGCGATGCGGATCCTGAACCGCGGGATCGCCGCGCCGCGGCGGCGGCAGGTAGTCGGCGAACATGCCGTCGGCAGA
>JAXDMI010000266.1:0-5617 GCA_034666145.1 Myxococcales bacterium
GTGTTGATGAACACGTCGTCACCGAAGTTCAACGAGCCGCAGTTGAGCGTCGCCATCTCCGGCTTGCACGCGAGCGGTCCGACGCGCTCCTCGATCGACATGCCGACGGCGCCGCCCGTCGTTACTGGTATGATGCAATCAGTCTTGGCGCGGATGCGCTCGATGGCCTCACCGAAGCGCTCCTTCGACTGCGTGTTGCTGCCGTCGTCGTTGCGGACGTGGAGGTGGATGACGGCGGCACCGGCCTCGCGGCAGCGTGCAGCCTCGTCGGCAATCTCCTGCGGCGTGATGGGGAGATGCGGTGTCTGCTCGCGGGTGAGCTCGGCGCCGACGATGGCTGCGGTGAGGATCACCTCGGGGGCGTGCTTCTCGAGCGTCGGCGGCGTGCGCGGACCGCCGCCCTCGGACGTGGGGACGATCGGCCCCGGCACATCGGGCTCGCCGATCGGCAGCGCGGTCAAGTAGATGCCCTTCGGCTTGCGTTGCATGTCGGCGGGCGTGACGCAGGTGCCGATCGCGCGGCAGACGACGACCGGCGTCGGGAGCACGTCAGCGGCGCTCGGCGCCATGCCGCGCTCGCGGATGTTGGCGATCACCTTCCGCGCTTCGAAACGGATCTGGCGGCTGCTGTTGCCGACCTTGACGAGCTCGCCGGTCGCTTCGATGTAGTCGCCGCTGAAGACCGGCGCGAGGAACTCCACGCTTTCGTACGCGCGGAAGAGCCCTTCGTCGCCGTCGAGGCGAATGAGCAGCTCGGTGGCGACGTCGCCGAAGAGCGCCAGCATCCGCGCGCCGTCGACGAGCTCACCGGCGTAGTGCGCGTCGTGCGCGCCCATGCGGAGCCGAATGGTGACCTTCGTGCCGATCATGACGCTTTCGTACCACGCCTGACGGCGGTGCGCTCAGCGGGGCAGGGTGCTGCCGTCGCGGCCGGTCATGTCGACGAGAACGTAGCGGAAGCGCGCTCGCGGACCGCCCACCGCGGTGGCGAACGCGCGGATCGCACTGGCGGGGAGCACCTGGCAACCGACCGCCGGAGGAGCGTCGCCTTCGCCCTGGTGGAACAGCACCTCGGTGATGCCGTCGCCGCGTCGCTCGGATGCCGTGCGCTCGTCGTCGCTCAGGATGCCGTCGTGATTCGTGTCGCGCCAACCGGGGAGCTTGCCGCTGCCGTGCTGGGTGACGGCGTACGATGCGGCGCCGGCGATGGTGCGATCACGACCGGTGACGTCGTAGACGCCGGGTCGGATCATGCCGACGTCGGCCACGTGGTCGCCGTCGGCATCGGGAACGCCGGGAACGCCTTCGAGCTCGAACGGGTGCGTCGACGCGGCGAAGCGCGCGACGGTGCCATCGGCGCGCAGCACGATCAGCGTGTCGTCGAAGGACCGCTGGTACCGGGTGGCGTGCGCGATGCCGTCTGCGGTGAGACCGCGAAGGCCGAGCACGGTGACGGTTCCGGGCGCGGGCGCGGCGCCGCCTTCGGTCGCGAGGTCGGCGTAGATTCGGTAGGCGTCGGCGCCGAGCGCGGACGGCGCGTCCGCCGCAGCCTCCTCGGAGACAGGATCGGCGGCGCAGCCCGTCGCCGCGATCGCGAGGACGCCGGCTGCACCGGCCAGCATGGACAAGAGGAGGCGAGCCATTCGCCCTGCCTCCACGCACGGCCCGCGCCGTGGTCAAGGCAGCGTCTAACCCATGGAAACCAAAGCAATGTTGCTTCCAACCACCGCCTCGTGGGTCGCTAGGTGGGGAAATGTAGGACCACCCGTCCGATCCACCAAACGCCAGCGGTCGCGGCCTGGCGGCGAGCGGTCGAATGCTGCGGAGGGCTCGGACGTCTTTGCGAGCGAAAGCCCATCATGGTACCCAACGCCACCTCCGTGAACACGCTCGTCGAAGCGCGCAATCTCCCCTCCCACGTCGGCATCATCATGGACGGCAACGGACGCTGGGCTCAGCTCCGCGGCAGTCCGCGCGTCGAGGGCCACCGCGAAGGCTCCCGCGCCGTCCGCCGGATCGTCCGCGCCGCGCGCCGCCTCGGCCTGAAAGCGCTGACGCTCTACGCGTTCAGCGAGCAGAACTGGGAGCGTCCCGAGGAAGAGGTGGAGACGCTCATGCTCCTCCTCCGCGACTTCCTCCTCTCCGAGCGCGACGAGCTCCTGCACAACGGCATCCGCCTCAACGCCGTCGGCAACCTCGGTCGGCTGCCCGGCATCGTGCGCGCGGTCCTCGATCCGCTCCGCAAGGAGAGCGCGTCGCGCGACCAGATGACGCTCACCCTCGCGCTCAGCTACGGCGGCCGCGAAGAGATCGCCACCGCCGCGCGCGAGCTCGCCACCGACGTGGCGAGCGGCAAGCTTCGGCCCGAGGACGTCACGGCCGAGGCATTGCACGGCCGCATGCCGAGCCTGCGCGTCGGCGATCCCGATCTCGTCATCCGCACCGGCGGCGAGCGGCGTATCTCGAACTTCCTCCTCTACGGTCTCGCCTACGCGGAGCTGCACTTCGCCGACGTGCTCTGGCCCGATTTTTCCGAAGCGGATCTCTACGAGGCGATCGCGAGCTACCAGCGTCGGGAGCGTCGCTTCGGTCTGGTCGGCAAGCCCGCGGTGCCGCCCACCGACGGCAGCTCGCCGCCCGTGCTTCGTCTCGTCGGCTGACGAGAGCCACGTGAAGGCTCCTGCCTCGCTGGCGTGCGCCGCGCTGATCTGCGCTGCGTGCGGCGCGGGCGGTGATGGCGTGCGCGCGCCGTCTGCTCGCGCAGCGGCCGCGGATTCGCATCCCTCCGACGCTCCGGCGCTCGGCGCGAAGACCACGGCCGCACGCTCGTCGTGCAGCTCACGTGTGCGTTCGTGTTCGAGACCTCGGGCGCCGCGCTGCGACGCGCAGCATTCCTCGGCGGGCCCGGCGGACGCGCCGAATTCGACGCCGTCGAGGGGCACGACGAATCCGCGTGGCTCGGCTATCCCGCATTCGATCCGCGCGCCGTGTCCCCCGAGGTCGCGGGCTGACGCGCCGCTTCGCCTCGCTGTCGCCAACGAGCTCGTTCACGCGTGGATCGGCGAGCGCATCTGGCTCGGCGACGCATCGCCCGGTCACGAGGCCGAGTCCTTCTGGTTCCACGAGGGCTTCACGCGCTGGATCGCGCGCGAGCAGCTCGCCCGCGTCGGGCTTCTCTCGTCGTCACCGAGCTCGGTGAGGCGCACACGAAGGAAGACTTCGACGACGTCGTCCTTGCGCGGGCGTCGCACGAAGCTCCCCGAGACCGCGCTCGGCCCGTGCTTCGAGTCGCGCGACGTCAGCTACGACGTCTACGCTTCCGGCTTCGACGTCGCCGCGTCACGCGCTGCGCACGCCATCGTCGGGCTCGACCCCAAGGGCCCTGCCGCGGCGGCCGGTGTGCGAGACCACGATCGGCTCGTATCCGATGACGTCCCGGAGCGGACCGATCAGACCGCGAAGCTCCAGCTGGAACGCGCGGGAAAGAGCGTGCTCGTCACCTACCGACCGACGTCCGGAACGAAGCGCGGTCAGGGCTTTCGCCGCAAGCCCGCGCTCACCGAGGAGGCGTGTCGCAAGCTCGCGCTCCGCCGTTGACGACGACGCAGGGTCCGCAGGACGAACGGACGGCGCCGTGCTAATGCACCGACCGTGACGACCGCCGATGCGCGTCCCTCCGCGAAGGAGGAATCGAAGAAGGCGAACTCGAACCTCGCCGTTCGAGTCGCCACCGCGCTCGTCGGCGCGCCGCTGATCATCGCGCTCCTCTACAAGGGGCCGCCGTGGGGCTTCTATCTCCTCGTGCTGCCTGCCGCGCTGATCGGCGCGTGGGAGCTGTTCAACATGACCCATCCCGGCGACCGCCTGTCGCAGGCGATCGGCGTCGGCATGTCGGCAGCCGCGTCACTTGCTCTCTACGTGTCCGACGGCGACACGCGCGTCCTCGTGACGATGATCGTGGTCGTGCCGCTCGCCGGCCCGCTCCTCACGCTGGTGCGACTCGGCGAGATGAAGACCGCGGCGCTGCGTGCGTGCGCGATGGGCTTCGGTCCGCTCTACCTCGGCGTGCCGCTGACGCTCCTCGCGATCATGCGACGCGATCTCGGCGGCGACGGTCCTGCTTATGTCGTCCTCACGATCATGTTCGCGTGGTTCGGCGACACCGGCGGTTACTTCGCCGGTCGCTTCCTCGGTCGCCACAAGCTCTACGAAGCGGTCTCGCCGAAGAAGACCGTCGAGGGCTCGATTGGTGGTCTCGCAGGCAGCGTCTTCGGCGCGCTGCTCGCGCATTTCTGGTTCCTGCCGTCGCTCTCGCTCGTGCACGGTGTCATCCTGGCGCTCGTTGCGGGCGCGCTCGGACAGGCCGGCGACCTCGGCGAGTCGGCGCTCAAGCGCTCCACAGGGGTGAAGGACTCGGGCGCGATCGTGCCGGGTCACGGCGGGATCCTGGATCGCGTCGACGCGCTCCTCGTCACGAGCGCGGTCACGTTCCTCTATTCGATCTGGTTCCTCCCGCACGTCGCTGCGCGCTGAGGGCTTCACGGAGCCGCAAGAGACGTCGACTACGACGTGTCGTAACTCAGGCATGAGTGACGAACTCTTCCGTCTATAAATCAGCCTTAACGACGCGTTGCGGCGAAGAATTGGCGAAAGGTTTTCGCGCTGTCCCGCTCTTCAAATGCGCTAAACAAGGCGGCGATGACACCGTCCGATACCCCGTCCGAAACGCTCATTGCACCTGGGGGCGTCACGCGCTCGACGCCTTCGAATAGCCAGGTGCCCGTCGCGCCCGGCTCGTCGCGCACCATCGTCAAGGAGTACGACTTCTTCAAGGTCGTCCAGGACTACCTCGATCGCGCGGCGCGCACGATCAACCTCCAGGAGTTCGTCCGCACGATCCTGAGCCAGCCGAAGAACGAGCTGATCATCAACTTCCCGGTGAAGATGGACAGCGGCGAGGTTCGGCTCTTCAAGGGCTATCGCGTCCAGCACAGCAACATGCTCGGCCCGTTCAAGGGCGGCATGCGCTTCCATCCGTCCGTCACGCTCGACGACGTCAAGGCGCTCGCGGCGATGATGACGTGGAAGTGCGCGCTCATGCGCATCCCGTTCGGCGGCGGCAAGGGCGGCATCAAGTTCGATCCGCACTCGGTCTCGAAGTCCGAGCTGCAGCGCATCACGCGTCGCTTCACGCACGCGCTCGGCGAGAACATCGGACCCGAGTACGACATCCCCGCGCCCGACGTCGGCACGAACAGCCAGACCATGGCGTGGATGATGGACACGTATTCGAACATGGTCGGCGCCGCCAACAAGCAGACCGTGAAGGGCGTCGTCACCGGCAAGCCCGTCGCGAGCGGCGGCACGCTCGGCCGCGCGAAGGCCACCGGTCAAGGCGCCGTGTTCTGCACGGTGGAGTGGGCGAAGGAGAAGGCGTTCGAGCTCGAGGGCTCGTCGATGTCCGTTCAGGGCTTCGGAAACGTCGGCTCGCACCTCGCGGTCATCCTGTCGCGCCTCGGCGTGTCGACGGTCGCGGTCGGCGATCATTCCGGCTACTTGCTGAACCCGGAAGGCTTCAACGCGCACAAGCTCCAGGATTGGGTCGAGGAGCACGGCT
>JAXDMI010000267.1:0-14667 GCA_034666145.1 Myxococcales bacterium
TACAAGAACATCATGGACCTCGTGCAGGAGGGCAACATCGGCCTCATGCAAGCGGTCAAGCGCTACGACCCGTACCGCGGCGTGAAGCTGTCGTCGTACGCGGCGTGGTGGATCCGCGCGTACATCCTGCGGTTCATCCTGAACAACTGGCGCCTCGTGAAGCTGGGCACCACGCAGGCGCAGCGAAAGCTGTTCTTCAACCTGCGGAAGAAGCGCTCCGAGCTCCAGGCGATGGGCATCGATCCCACGAACGAGGAGATCGCGAAGCAGCTCAACGTCCCCGAGAGCGACGTCGCCGAGATGGACGTGCGCCTCGCGCAGAGCGAAAAATCGCTCGACGCGCCGGTCGGCGATGCCGACGGTCGCTCCATCGCCAAGGTCGACATGATGCCGAGCGTCGGCGCGGGTCCCGAAGCGCAGATGGCCGACAACGAGCTGCAGGCGCTCGTGAAGGACAAGCTCGCCGACTTCCGGAACACGCTCATCGGCAAGGACAAAGACCTCGCGATCTTCGATCTGCGCCTCGTCGCCGATGATCCGCTCACGCTCCAGGACCTCGGCGACAAGTTCGGGATCTCGCGCGAGCGCGTTCGCCAGCTCGAGCAGCGTCTGCTCGGTCGCCTGCGCGACTACTTGAAGCGCGAGATGGGCGACGCGACGGACTCGCTCTAGAGCAGCGCCGTGGCCGGCACCCTCTACGTCGTCGCCACGCCCATCGGCAACCTCGGCGACCTGACGCTTCGCGCGATCGACGTGCTCAGGAGCTGCGACCGCGTCGCGGCCGAGGACACGCGCCGGACGCGCCAGTTGCTCTCGCATCTCGGCATCGAGGGCAAGCCGCTCGATGCGTTGCACGCGCACTCGACGGCGCGTGACGTCGCGAAGCTCGTCGAGCGCCTCGAGGCCGGCGAATCCGTGGCGCTCGTCACGGACGCCGGAACGCCCGCCGTGAGCGATCCCGGCGATGCGCTGGTGAAGGCGGCGATCGCCGCGGACACGCGCGTCGTTCCGATCCCCGGCGCGAGCGCGGTGCTCGCGGCGCTCGTCGCCAGCGGTCTCGCCACCGGCGTCGGCTTCCGCTTCATCGGGTTCTTGCCGCGCGACGGAGCGGCACGACGCGACGGTGTCGCGACGCTTTGCGCAACGCCCGAGCCGGTCATCCTCTTCGAGTCGCCGGAGCGCACGCAAGCGACGCTCGCCGAGCTCGCCGACGCGATGCCCGAGCGCCCCGCGTGCGTCGCGCGCGAGCTCACGAAGATCCACGAAGAGGTCGTGCGCGGAACGCTCGCCTCGCTCGCCAAGGACCGTGACGCGTGGCGCGGCGAGATCGCGATCGTCCTCGGCGGCTGGTCTCCCGACATGCGCAGTGAGGAGATCGACGACGACGCGATCGACGCGCGGATCGATCGCGAGCTCGACGGTGGCACGCACGCCAAGACCGTCGCCGACGTCGTTGCTGCGTGGAGCGGGCGGCCGCGTCGCGCCATCTACGAGCGCGTCGTGCGCCGCAAATCAAGCCGGCGCGGCGACGGATGACGGCGCGCGCGACGACGGCGGCGGCAGCGCCGTCGGCGGAACGCGCAGCGGAAGCGGCGCCTTTCCCTTCGTGACGGCGGCGCCGTTCGCGGCGCGTGACGTGCTCGGCGTGGAGCCGTCGTGGCGTTCGCGGTCGTGGCGCGCCGCGCGGATCTCGCGGAGCCAGTAGGTCGCCGCAGCCGCTGCTCCGCATACCGCGGTCGCCGCGAGGAGCACGTTCTTTCCGCGGACGTTCGCGATGACGGCGAGCACCGTCGCGAACTCGAGCACCGTCGCGACCTTGCCGATGCGGTTGGCCTTGCGATCGATCTCCGTCAGCCGTGCTCGCTTGCTCATGAGGACGCGAACCGCGAGCGGAAGCTCACCGAGCTCACGCGTGGCAAGAAGCAGCGCCGCGACGGGCGAGAGCATTCCGGTCGCGACGAGCGTGCCGAGCACGGATGCCGCAAAGACCTTGTCGGAGACGCCGTCGACGAGCGCGCCGACCGGCGTCGCCTGCCCGAGCTTGCGCGCAGCCCAACCGTCGACGACGTCGGTGAGCCCTGCAAAACCGAGGATCCCGAGCGCGAGCGGGGCATTGCCGGAGGCGAGTGGAAACGCGACCGCGAGTGGAACGCGCGTGCCGCTGAGGAGGTTCGGAACCAGGACGAGGTCTTTGACGCGGTACTCGCTCACGTGAGCTGGAGCTGCACGAAGCGCGCCGGCTCGAGCGCTCGAGCGCTCGCGCTCGCAGTCGCGCTCAGCTCAGAGCGCCGTGCCGAGCGCTTGATCGACGGCGCGCGCGTCGAAGCCGATCAGAATGCGACCGCGTACGTCGAGCACGGGAATGGAGCCGCCGCGCATGCCCGCCTTCGCGAGCTTCGCCTGCATCTCGTGCGCGCTCGAGCTGTCTTGCTCGATGTCGTGCTCGACGAACGCGACGCCCTTCTTCTTCAAGTACGCGGCAGCCTGATGACACGGGCCACACCACGACGCGCCATAGATGATCACCGCCGGTCGTCCCGCGACGTCACCGGGAGTGCCGGCGTTGTCCTGAGGTGACCCGGCATTGCCACCGGCTGTGCCCGCCGCGGCGCCGCTCGCGGCGCCCTTCGGTGCGAGCACCGCGGTGCCGCTCTTCGTGCGACGCGACACGGCAACGTCCTCGAACTCAGCGCGCGGCACGGCGTGGACGGGATAGTTGCCGTCGGCCCCCGCGTTGCGCAGATCGGCGACGAAGATCCGATCGCCGCTGAGATCCGTCACCGACTCGAGGACGCGCACGCGCACGACGTCGCGCGAGGCCAACGGCACGTCGGTGGCGCGTTGCTCGACGTGGAACTCGCCCTTGTCGTCGATCCATGTCAGCTGGAGACCTTCGGTCGTGTCTTTCACCACCGGCGTCTCGACGGCGCTCTCGGCGCTCTCGCCGGCCGCGGCCTTCCGCTTGCACCCGTTCGCGACCGACGCAAACGCGACGAGCGACACGAGCGCGAACAGCACGACGACACAGCGAGCGATCGCGACGAGACCGGAGGGACGCACCACGTCCGAGGATGCAACCTTGCGCGTTCGCATACAAGCTCAGCCGGAAAGGTCCTCGCCGAGCTTCGTCCATTCGGCGAGCAACAGGTCGACGCGCTTCGAGAGCGCCTGCTCCTCGGTCGCCATCTTCGCGACCTTGGCCCAGTCGCCTGCGGGGTCTTCTTTCAGCTTCTCCCGCATCTCACCGAGCTGCTTCTCGCCGGCGCCGATGAGGTCCTCGAGCTCCTTGAAGCGCCGTTCGCGCTTCTCGCGGTCACGCGAGGCCTGTTTTTGCGCCTCGTGCTGCTTCTTCTTGGCTTGCTCGGACATCGCCGGCGGCACGTCGCTTTTCTTGGCGTCGCGCTCGCGGCCCTCGCGCGCGTCGGCCTTCTTGTCGCGACGAGGCGCTTCGGCCTTCGGCGCATGTGCGGACACGAAGTCGGAGAAGCCACCGGGGTAGACCTCGACCGCGCCGTCGCGAACGCTGACGATGCGCGTCGTGACCGTCTCGAGGAAGCGCCGATCGTGCGAGACGAGGAGCACCGTGCCGTCGAAGCCCACGAGCGCCTCCTCGAGGATCTCGGCGGCGGGGATGTCGAGATGGTTCGTCGGCTCGTCGAGGAAGAGCAGGTTGCGCGGCTCGAGGAGGAGCTTCGCGAGCGCGAGACGTGAACGCTCGCCGCCGGAGAAGCCCGCCACGACGCGGAGCGGGTCGTCGCCCCAGAAGCGGAAGCGCGCGAGGTACTGGCGCGCGCCATCGGCGTTGAGATCGCCGCGGATGCTGCGCACCTCCTCGATGGCGGTGTTCGATGGATTCACCGCGCCGAGGTGCTGATCGAAGTAGCCCTCTTGGAGGTTGGTGCCGCGCTTCACGTGGCCCGTGTCGAGCTCGGGATCACCCTTGCCGGCGAGCAGCTTGATGAACGTGGACTTGCCCGCGCCGTTGGGGCCGACGATCCCGATGCGCTCGCCGCGACGAACGAGGAGGTCGACGCCTTCGAAGAGGACCCGTCCGCCACGCGACGCGCGAAGGTCCTTCGCGTCGAGGACGATGTCGCCGGAGCGCGCAGCGGGCGCGAAACGGAAGCTGATGCGGTCGGCGACTGCCCACACGTCCTCGGGACCGGCAACGCGATCGAGCTTGTCCAGCATCTTGCGGCGGCTCTGCGCCTGCCGCGATTTCTGGCCCGCCATGTTCTTGCGGATGAAGTCTTCGGTCTTGTCGACGAACGCCTGCTGTCGCTCGACGATGGCGCGCTCGCGTTCGAGATCGCTCGCCCGGGCGACGGCGTATTCGCTGTAGCGCAGAGGATAGACGCGCAGCCCGCGGCCACCGAGCTCGAGGGTCTGCGTGGAGACGGCATCGAGGAACGCGCGATCGTGCGAGACGACGAGCACGGCGCCGCGATAACCGCGCAGCCACCCTTCGAGCCATCCGATGGTGTCGAGATCGAGGTGGTTGGTCGGCTCGTCGAGCATCAGCAGATCCGGCTCGAGCGCGAGGATCACGCCGAGATGGAGGCGGCCGCGCTCGCCGCCGGAGAGCGACGCGACGGGTCTCGCGAGATCGGCCTGCGAGAAGCCGAGCTTCGCGGCGATGGCGGCCACCTTGTGCTCGAGATCGTCGCCACGTGCGACGTGATACCGATCGGTGACGTGCGCGAGGTGCGCGAGCGCGCGTTCGTCACCGCTCGCCGCGTCGTGTTGGGCCTTCACGAGCTCGGCCCGCAGCTCGACGACGTCGCCGAAGCCCGAGAGGAACGCCGACAGCACGTCGCCCTTCGCGACGAGCTCGTGCGACTGGCGGTAGTAACCGACGCTCACGTCCTTCTTCACGACGACCGTGCCGCCGTCGGGCTCGACCTCCTTGGCGAGGAGGCGGAGCAGCGTCGACTTACCTGCGCCGTTGGGCGCGACGAGCGCGGCGCGCTCACCGATGGCGAGCGTGAACGTGACGTTCTCGAAGAGCGTATCGCCGCCGTACCCGAAGCGCAGGTCAGCGACCTGGAGGACCGTCATCGAGGCAGCGATATACTACGACTTCTTCTTGGCCGTCGGCATGTACGCCGACTTCGGCGGCGCATCGCGGTCGCGCCGCGCGTTCAGGTCGGGGTCGTTCGTGATCCGACGAAGGTCGCGCGCGAGATCCTTCGCGTACGCGATCCAGAACTCGCGGCCAGGATCGCCGTCCGTCTCGGGGACCACGGCGCGAAGCGCCTCGATGACCTCGGGCTCCACCACCTTCCCGAGGAGCGCGATGGCCTCGCTGCGGCTCGGGTAGAGATCGGAAGGCGCGGGCGGACGATAGGGCGTTGCCGTGCCCGACGCTCCGACGACGAAGACGTCGCTCAGCCGCTCGCGCGGTCCTTCGCCCTTGGTGAGCCAATCGACGGACACGCCCAGCGCATGAGCGAGCTTGCGAGCGGTGTCGAGCGGGAGCCGCGCCCCGCGATCGCCGGAACGAAGCGAGTTCACGTACTGCGAGGTGAAGCCCGCGCGCCGCGCCAGCTCACCGCCGCTCAGCGCGCGCGCCTCCATCATCTGACCGAGACGGGCTTGCCAGTCCTCGGCTACGGCGCCCTCGGCGACAGGTTCGCGCTGTTGGTCGCGCTCGCGACGGGTGGTCACTCGAGCAGCGTAACGCGGAAGCTGGTGGGCGTCACCCATCCGGATGACATCAGTTGACAACTATAGTTTCTGTTTCAGACTGTTGTCATGCGTTACCGAGCCGAGCCCGACCCCTTCCCCGCCCCTCCGTCCGCCTCTGCACCGCCGTCGTTGGCGCCAAGGATGGTGGTCTCCGCGGCTGCCCGCACCGACCGCGGCCAGGAGCGCAGCGACAACCAGGATCGCGCCGTGATCGCCGATGCCGCCAGCGCGCTGGCCTGGGAGCCGCCCGCTGCGCTCGCTACGGCCGTCGATCCATCGGGCGGCTTCTACGCGCTCGTCTGCGACGGCATGGGCGGCGAGGCCGGCGGCGCGCTCGCCAGCTCCTTGGCCGTCGAGACCATCGTCGGAGCGATGCGCGCGCGTTGGGTACAGCGAAGCGCCCAGCCGGCCGCGTCGTTCGCCGTGGACGAATCACGGGTGGCGCTCTCGTTGATCGCGAGCCTCGAGGCCGCGTCGGCGCGGATCCAGCGCGCGGCTCGCGAGGAGCCCGAGTACGCGCGGATGGGAACGACCGCGACGCTCGCCGTCATCGCGCACGGCGTGCTGTTGTGCGCGCAGATCGGCGACAGTCGCGCGTACGTGCTGCGCGGCGGGCACATCGTGCAGGTCACCGAGGATCAGACGATGGCCGAGTATCTTCGCAAGACCGGCGCCGTACCTCCCGAGCAGATCGCTTCGATCGTGGGGCCGAACGTGATCTTGCAGGCTCTCGGCAGCTCGACGCGCCTCGAGGTCGCCGTCACGCGAACGCCGCTCGCGCAGGGCGACGTCGTGCTCGTGTGCTCGGACGGCCTCTACGGCTGCGTCGGCGATCGCGAGATCGCCGAGCTGGTGCATGCTTCGAGTGATCTAGGGTCGGCGTGCGAGCGTCTCGTGGCGAGAGCCAACGAGGAAGGCGGTCCCGACAACATCTCGTGCGCGGCGTTCTACGTTGGCCTTGCCGCGCTTCCGCCCGCGACGTCACCCCCCACGACGACGAACCTCACGCCGCCGCTGATGTTTCGTTAGCCGCGCGCGACAAGGCTAAATGGCCGAGCCATTCAGGTCACGACCTGCTTCAGCATCGCGACGGTGTCCTCGAACGCGACGCGATCGGTCGCCGACTGCGCGAGGAACTGTTCGATCTTCGGCATGCGCGCGATGGCGTCGTCGAGCTGGCGATCAGTGCCCTTCGCGTACGCGCCGAGCATGATGAGATCGCGCTTCGCCTCGTAATGCGCGACGAGCGCACGAAGCTTGCGCGCGGCATCGCGATGCTCGGGCCCGACGACGGCGTCCATGACGCGCGAGAGCGATACCGTCGCATCGACCGCGGGATAACGACCGCGAGCGGCGATGGTGCGGTCGAGGACCACGTGGCCGTCGAGGATGCCGCGCACCTCGTCGGCGATGGGCTCGTCCATGTCGCCGCCCTCGACGAGGACCGTGTAGATCGCAGTGATCGAGCCGCGCGCCCCCTGGCCCGAGCGCTCGAGGAGGCGCGGCAACATCGCGAACACGCTGGGCGGATAGCCGCGACGCGCAGGCGGCTCTCCCGCCGCGAGGCCGACCTCGCGCTGCGCACGCGCGAAGCGTGTCACCGAGTCGACGAGGAGCATGACGCTCTTGCCCTGATCGCGAAAATGCTCCGCGTAGGCCGTGGCGACCTGCGCGGCACGCAAGCGCTCGAGCGCCGCGACGTCGCTCGTCGCCACCACCACCACGCTGCGCGCGAGCCCGGCCGTGCCGAGCGCATGCTCGAGGAACTCGCCGACCTCACGACCGCGCTCGCCGACGAGCGCGACCACCACGACGTCCGCGGCCGTACCGCGCGCGATCGCGCCGAGCAGCGTGCTCTTGCCGACACCCGACCCGGCGAACAAGCCGACGCGTTGTCCTTCGCCGAGCGTGAGCAGTCCGTCGAGCACGCGAACGCCCGTGGCGAGCGGCTTCGAGACCGGACGACGCGCCATCGCTGCTTCGGGATCGCGATCGACCGGCACGAGCTCGCCGCCCTCGATGGGCCCGCGACCGTCGAGCGGTCGACCCAGGCCGTCGACCACGCGCCCGAGCAGCGCATCGGAGGCACGCACGAGGAAACCACCGCCCGTCGCCTCGACCTCGTCGTCGGGACCGACACCCACGAGCGCGCCGAGCGGCATGCCCACCGCTTCACCGCGATCGAACCCGACTACCTCGCATGCGAGTGGCTCGCCGCGGCGGAGGACGCGAACGACGTCGCCGACGCGCACGCCCGGCATGCTGAAGCGAAGGCTCAGACCGGTGACGGCGAGGACGCGACCTGTCGGACGGAGCGCCGGTGTTGCGGCCAGCTTCGCCTTGAGGGCGTCGAGGGACGAGCTCACGATCGCAGCGTACGCTACTTCGCCGCTGCGACGCGGCCCTTGGCGGTCTCGGCTTCGGCGGGAGCGAGCTCGGCGTGGAGCTCCTGAATCAGCTTCTTCGCGCGATCGCTGAGCGCGGTGGGCACGTCGACCTGGACGACGCCGATGAGCGAGCCGCGGCCGCGGCCGTCGAGCCGCGGAATGCCCTGATTCTTGATGGTGAAGACCGCGCCGGACTGCGTGCCGGCCGGAATGGCGAGGCCCACGGTGGCGGACGTCGCCTCCGATTCGTCGGTGTCGGCATCGCCGATGGACGGCACGCGGACCTCGGCGCCGAGCGCCGCCTCCGCGAACGAGACATGGAAGCGCGTCACGAGATCCGCGCCGTCACGCTCGAAGCGCGCGTCTTCTTCGACGTCGATCTCGACGTAGAGGTCACCGGCGGGCGCCCCCATCGGACCGGGCATGCCCTGACCGGGGACGCGCAAGCGCTGCCCGGCATCGATGCCGGCCGGGAACGCGACCACCACCTTGCGCGACTTCTCGACGGCGCCTCGACCTTCGCAGGTCTTGCACTGGTGCTTGATGACGACGCCCTGGCCCTGACACTTCGGACACGGCGTCGTGAACATGACGAAGCCGCGCGCGTTCGAGACGTGGCCACTGCCGCGGCAGTGCCCGCAGGTCTCGGGCTTGGTGCCGGCCTTCGCGCCCGTGCCGCTGCAGTCGTCGCAGCGGACGGGAGCGTGGACGCCGACCTCACGCTTCACGCCGAATGCCGCCTCGCGGAGGGTCAGCCGCGCTTGCATCCGCAGATCGCTGCCGCGGGCCTGGCGCCGCTGGCCCCCGCCACCGGCGAAGCCGCCGAAGCCGCCGCCCGAGAACATCTCCGCGAAGAGGTCCTGCATGTGCGCGAAGACGTCGCCCGCGCCCTGGAAACCGCCGCCGCCTTCGAGGCCGGCATGGCCGAACTGATCGTAAATCCGTCGCTTCTCGTCGTCGGAGAGGACCTGGTAGGCCTCGTTGCAGGCCTTGAACTTGGTCTCCGCGGCGGTGTCGCCCGGGTTGCGATCCGGGTGGTGCTTCAGGGCTTCGCGCTTGTAAGCCTTGCGAATCTCATCGGCGCTCGCTCCGCGCTCGACGCTCAGTACTTCGTAGTAATCGCGCTTTTCCGACATACAACCCTGGTCCGCGTGTGTCGTCCTGCAGCTCGCCGCGGCAAGGTAAGACGTGGATATTCCGTGTCAACAGCCCTAAGGCTGAGGTCGCTCAGCCCTCGGGATGCGTCCCCCGACCCTTGATCTGCTCGAGGAGCGCCGCCTGACGGGCCAGCTCCGCGCGGGCGCGTGAGAGCTCCTCGCCCGACTCGGCAGCGATGCGCGCGGCATGCTCCTGCGTCAGAGCCTGTCGCAGCGCGTCGAGCTCGTCGCGGGTGCGCGCGAGCTCGCGCTCGAGATCCGGACCGCCGGCACCGGCGCGTGCGGCCGGCGCTGCGGGTGCCGGCGCCGCCTGACGCGCCGCGACGAGCCGCGCCTTCTCGTTTTCGAGCTCGGTGATCCGCCACGTTTGCGCAACGAGCTCGCCTTCGCGGCGCGCCACTTGGAGCGCGAGATCGTCGAGCTTGCGACGGAGGCGTGCGACCTCTTCGGGCGCGACGCCGGGCATCACCGGCGCGGCTTCGAAGACGTGGGGGCCACCGCTGCCGGAACCGGCCTGGTCGCGCGCCTCTTCGAGGGAGGCTACGAGCTCGCGAACGAGCTGCTCGCGTCGGGCGAGCTCCTTGTCGGTCGCGGCGATGACGCGCGCGCGATCGCGGAGCTGCTCCTCGAGCATGTGCGTCTCGACGGCCTGCGCCTCGCTCAACTGCGCGAGGTCGGCGACGTGCAGGGCAAGAGACGTCTCGGCACGCTCGGCGCGTGCGACGAGCTCGCCGACGACCGCGGGGTCGACGGCCTCGGTCGTCAGCTCCTGACCGTTGTTGGTCCGCGCATCGAGCTCCGCGTTCAGCGCGGCGATCTGATCATCGCGCTCGAGCATTCCCTGCTCGGCGGCGATGACGCGTCGCTCGAGGATGGCGAGAGCCTGCTGCGCAGCGGCGAGGACGCCTTCGAGCTCGGCGGCACGCGTGAATGCCGCGTCGCGCTCGAGCGTGATCTGCTCGACGCGGTCGGCGTACTCGGCGCTCCGACTGTCGATGGCGGTGAGGCGAGCGCGATGCTCGTCGAGCTGCGTTGCGAGGAGCTCCGCCTTGAGCTGCATCGCGGCGAAGGCCGTCGCCACCTCGTGATCGCGACGATCGATGTCGCGCGTCATGAGCGGGATCTCGATGGCGAGGGTGTCGAGCGACTCGACGTCCACGATCTCCGCGAGCGGCGCCTCCATCGCCCCGGAGACCTGGACAATCGCGTACGGGTCGAGCGCGGAAGCCTCGCGACCGGCGACCACGACGAACACGACCGGCGGATCGGGGTCGACGAGGCGCGTGTCGACGCTCACCGCGAGGTCGTCGCCCGCGCCGAGCTGTGCGAAGACGACGCCCGTGAACGGCAGCACGCCGTTCATGGTGACGTCCTCGAACTGGAGCGCGAAGAGATCGTAGAGCTCCGCGTAGTCGACGACCGCGGGAGCCATCTCCGGGAACGTGTCGTCGTCGCGCGACGCGTCCTGCTGCTGCGTGCGTGCGC
The DNA here is from genome assembly GCA_034666145.1 of Myxococcales bacterium. Taxonomy (GTDB): domain Bacteria; phylum Myxococcota_A; class Polyangia; order Polyangiales; family Polyangiaceae; genus Labilithrix. The sequence continues at coordinate 10,718 of JAXDMI010000267.1, forward strand.
GGCCCATGGCCACCACCGCGCCACGCGGGTCGACGACGCGACGCAGGCGAACGATGGCGCCGGCGGGATCGGGGAGGATGCCGAGGTCCGGGATCACCACGAGATCGAATGCACCGTCACGGACGTCGAAGTCGTCGCGCAGCATGCGAACGGAGACGCCGCGCGGCACCTCGTCGGCGGTGCGGGCGACCCGCTCGGGATCGGGGTCGAAGAGGTGAACCGTACGGGCGCCCAGCTCGAGCAGGCGCTCGTGGAGGCCGAGCTCGACGTCGCCGATGACGGCGACCCGGGCCTCGGCGACCAGCGGCTCGACGTAGACGGACAGCGCCGAGACGACGGACGACGAACGGTGGGCGTCATCGCCGTCAGCCGGATCAGACGCTTGGGAAGGATCGAGCGCCATTTGCGAGGCGCCGTTGTATCACGTGTCGCGCCGCCGACGCACGACGGCGGGGGGTTCGAGGCACATGGTGCGAGCCCGCCTGTTTACGGCAAACGCGAGCGTCAGCGGATTGTCTGTGCCGATCGCGGATCGCCCCGTAAAATCGTCGAATTATGGGCGCCGCACCCGAAGAGCCCGGGCGCGTCGTCGGCCGTTACGTCGTGTTCGACGAAATCGCCGCCGGCGGGATGGCATCCGTCCATCTCGGCCGCCTCGTCGGCGCGGTGGGGTTCTCGCGGACCGTCGCCATCAAGCGCCTCCATCCGCATCTCGCGCGCGACGCGGAGTTCGCGGCGATGTTCCTCGACGAGGCTCGTCTCGCGGCGCGCGTGCGGCATCCGAACGTCGTCGCGGTGCTCGACGTCGTCCACGACGGCGGTGAGCTGCTGCTCGTCATGGATTACGTGCAGGGAGAGTCGCTCTCTCGCCTCGCGCGCGGCGTACGGCCCGGCGCGATCCCGACGCGCATCGCCGTCACCGTCGTCACCGGCGTGCTCCACGGGCTTCATGCTGCGCACGAGGCCACCACCGAGCAGGGCGAGCCGCTGCAGATCGTGCACCGCGACGTCTCACCGCAAAACGTGATGGTCGGCGTCGACGGCGTGGCGCGCGTCTTCGACTTCGGGGTCGCCAAGGCATCGCACCGCGTGCAGACGACACAAGACGGATCGATCAAGGGAAAGATCTCGTACATGGCGCCGGAGCAGCTGCTCTCCGAGTACGTCGACCGTCGCGCCGACATCTACTCGGCGGCGGTCGTGCTGTGGGAAGCGCTCACCGGCGAGCGGCTCTTCGAAGGCGACAACCAGGGTCGCATCATCCGTAAGATCCTCGACGAAGCAGTGCCGGTCCCGAGCAGCGTCGTCCCCGGCTTGCCCAAGGCGCTCGACGACGCCGTGATGCGCGGCCTCGAGCGCGACGTCACGAAGCGCTGGCAGTCGGCGCGCGATTTCGCGGCGGCGCTCGAGGTCTGCGCGCCCGCGGCATCGGCGACGCAGGTCGGCGAGTGGGTGGAGGCCATCGGTGGCGGCGCGCTGGGCGAGCGCGCCAAGCGCGTGCAGGACATCGAGAGCCGCTCGGAGATCGTCAACGCGCGTGGTGAGCACACGGCCGCGACGATCGTGGAAGGTGCGGCGCGCGCGAAGCCCATCGCGGCGCCGCCGACGGTGCCTCAGGCCTTCGCGGTGATGTCGCACACGCCGATCGACATGCACCACCTCGCGTCACTGAGGCCCGGCGAAGCTGCGCCCGAGGCGCCGCCTTCGCCTCCGGCAGCTCCGGCAGCTCCGGCAGCTCCGGCACCAGCAGCGACGCCGCCCGCGTCGTCACCGCGGCTCGTGATTCGTTCGACGCCGTCCGCGCTCCAGCCGATGGGCGTGCAGATGGTGGCGGTCACGCCGCTCGCCTCGCTCGAGGAGGCCGCCGCACGGCGAACCGGCAGTCGCACCATGATGAAGGTCGGCATCGCCCTCGCGATCGCCGGTGTGCTCGCCGTCGCGGCGGCGGTCACGTGGACGCTGATGCACCACGGAGGGTGAGCGGTGCAACGGCAGCGGCGACGCGCGTGCGCGTCACGCGGCGATCGGCGCCGTTGAAGCCGCGTGAAGCCGAGGCCGGCGCGATGGAAGCAGGAGCGACAGCGATGCCCGCGATGCCCGCGATGCCCGCGATGCTCGCCGCGCGATCGGAAGCGCGACGTCCCTCGAGATCCGAGGCGAGGCGAGCGAGGAGGCGCGCGGCGCCCGCGGGCGTAGGCACGCGAGGCGCGAGGCGAAGCACCTTCTCGTCCGGACCACGGCCTGTGACGACGCGGATGCCCGGCGCGAGCTGCGCGATCTTCGAGGCGGCCTCGGATGCGTCGTCGAAGCGAACGAGTACTTCGGGCAGCGCAGCGTGCGCCGCCGGCTCGAGGGTGGCGAGCGCGAGCTCGATGCTGCGGAGGCCGGGGATCCGATCGGCGGGCGCGCACGAGAGGCGCACCTCGTCGTAGCTCGTCGTTCCTTCGCGGAAGCGCGCGACGCATCGCACGTCCACGTGCGCGAGATCGACGAGGCGTGCGAGCGCATCGCGCGCGGGCCCGAGGACGAGAGCGGCGAGCTCCGCGGGACCTCGCGGGAGCTGCGCGCGGGTGCCGGTCACGAACAGCGGAACGAGCGCGGCGCTGACGAGCGGAATGGCGATGGCGGCGCCCGCCAGGCGCGTCCGCAGCACGAAGGCCACCGTCGCGAGCGCCATGACGACCGCGAGCGAGGTGAGCTTGCCGGCGCGCGTACCGATGTCGAGCGCGTCGCCGGGCATCGCAGCCCGGGGACGCGCGACCAGCACCTCGGAGTCCGCGATGGGCTGCCAGCGACCCGGCCCACGCGGACGTGCGATCGGCGCAGGCGATCGATGCGTGCCGAGCAGCATCGCGAGGACGACGAGCGCAGCACCGTACGCGGGCGTTCCCCAGAGGAGCGCAGCGAGCGCGCCGGTAGCAGCTGCGCCGTACACGAAAGGCCCGAGGCCCCAGCGCAGCGGAAGCAGCGGGCGCGCGCGGACCGACGCCGCCGCGCACGCGCGGGCGACGAAGCCCTGCTTCATGCCGAGCGCCGTCGCGAACGCGCCGGCGATCGCGGCGAGAGCGCACGCGATGAGTACCAGCGGCACGTGATTCGGAACCGGCACCGAAGCGGCGACGGCCGCCGCCGGCGGGCGCAGCTCCGGCGACGTCACGCGCGGGAACGCCTTCGGGTCGACACGCGCCGACCAGGTCACGGCTTCGCCGCGAGGAATGTGTGCGCGCACGAGCTCGAGCTCGTCCTTGTCGGGCTCGCGACGAAGCGTCGCCAGCGTGGTCGCTGCTTGCTCGGGCGATGCGAGACGCGGCTCGGTGGGCGCAGAGGGCAGCTCGAAGACGACGCGCGCACCGTCATGACCTTCGGGCGAAGGAGGCGCGGTCCAAGCGAGGCGCCACATGGCGCCGTCGCGCACGAGCATCTTCGCGGCGACGAGATCGAGGCGGTAGCTCACGTCGAGGACGTAGACGCCGCGACCGATACCGCGCGGCTCGTCGAAGGCGATCTTCACCGCGCCCGGCGTCTTCGGGTTCGGCGTCACGTGCGCGGGGAGCTCGCCGCCCTTCTCGGCGAGCGCGGTGGTCTCGGCGACGAGCTCCGCGGTCGGCTCGACGCCGGTGAAATCGAGCGTCTTGAAGTGCCCAGCCACGACGCGATAACGAAGGTGGTGTTGCACGACGGCAATGCCGTCGGCGCCGACCGTCACGCGGACGTCGTCGGAGGTCTGGTGGACCTCCTCCCATCCGCGCGCGTCGGCCCCCGTCGAACCGAACAGACCAGCCGCCCCCACGGCCAAGCCAAACGTAAGTAGAAGAGGAGCCCTCGGCACTCCCCACATCTACCCACACCCACCCCCAAGGCAAAATTCCCGACCCAGGGTCGTTTCGACCGAAAAGACCCAGGGTGAGGGTGCGAGCGATGACCCTGGGTCATTTGGCGGTTCCCGACCC
>JAXDMI010000268.1:0-2637 GCA_034666145.1 Myxococcales bacterium
GTGCGATCGCAGACGAGGTCGAAGTTCCGCGCGTACGACAGCTCGAACTGGGTGTCGTGCTCGTAGGCCTCGGTCTTCGCGGAGACGAAGATGGAGTGCGACTTGTAATCGTGCTCGGTGCCGTACGTGTACTGCGCCGTATAAGCGACGTCGCCCTTGCGCAACGTGAGGGCGCCGCGCGGCGACTGGCGGATGTCGTTGACGCTCGCGGTGGTGATGACGTCGGCGCCGGGGTTCACTGCCTGGTACGCGGCACCGGCCTTCACCGCGACGCTCGCGCCCGAGACGATGTCGGCTTCATAGCCGCCGCGGATGGTGACCCACGGCGCCGGCGTGACGGAGACGTCGACACCCGGCGTGTAGACCGTCATGTTCGTTCGCGTCGGGGACTCGTGATAAAACGTGTGCGCCGTGTCGACGACGGCGACCTGTGCGCGCGCCGGCATGAGCTCGCCGCTCGCGAGCATCGTCAAGATGCCCGCGAAGAGACCGGCTGCGCCCGCGCATGCGCGGGTTGCCATCGAACGACCGCGTCTCAGTTGCAGCCGCAGCCTCCGCCCGATACGCCGCCGCCGCCGTAGGAGCCTTCACGGTTGTCGATCGCGTGACGGAGCTGCGCTGCCGCCTGCGGGTCACCGTCGAACTGCATGATGGGATCGGCGAGGACCGCGCGCTGCTGCGGCTTCACCGTGACGCACGACGCGAGCGACGGCGCTGCGATGGCGAGCAGCACGAGCGAGAGCAGCGTCCGGGTGGTGGTCATGGTCGGTCCTCTTTTCTCAGAAATACACGCCGAAACCGCCGGAATACGTCTGCGCGTTCTTCGCGCCCTCGGAGTCGAAGAGCGTCATGTTCGTCACTTCGAGCCGCACGAGGATGCGTCCGCGCAGCGCCATCAAGATGCCGCCGCCCGCGCGCGCCATGTAGAGATCCTGCTTCTTGAGCACGAACGAGTCGGCGTTGGGGCGGACCGCGAGCCCGCCGCCGCCGATGCCGAGGAACGGACAGACCGGCCAGCTCGGCGCGAAGTTGATGGTGGCGCCGCCGCCGTAGAGGATCTGCGCGCCGTCCGCGGTGAGCGCGTCGCCGATGAAGCCGTCGAGCGTGACCGTGCGGTGCACGACGATCGACGGGCGCGCCTCGAGGTAGCCGAACGCCTTCGTCGAGCCGTCGGCGATGGGGATGCTGAGGACGCCGCCGACGATCGCGAGACCGGCGTGCGCGCCTTCGAGCGGAGGCGTCGCGAACAGACCCGGTCGCGAGGGCGCATCGGGCTCGCCGGGACGCACGGCGAAGGTCTGGACCTCGTCGCCGAGCGCGTACGCGACGCGACCGTCGGGCAGCACGATGCGGAGCCAGAAGCCGCCGCCGAGGCGACCGTCGATGGCGAGCGTCTCGCCGCGCTGCGCGGTGTAGATGACGCGATACGAGACGCCGGGACCCGAGCGCATCTCGGCGGAGTCGACGACGACGCGCGCGAACGCCTCGGGCTCGTCGGCGGCAAACGCGTCGCGCGGCACCAGTGTCGACGCGACGGTGCCGAGCGCGATCGCGAGGATCAGCAGCGCGCGCTTCATCGTCGCGCTCATGTCCGGGCCGTCATTTCTGCGCCCACTGCTTGATCACGTCGACGACGGGATCGCTGGTCGGAAAGATCACGCGCGGGTGGTTCTGCCCCGTGGGCCGCAGGTAAAGCGGCGCGGTCAGGAAGTCGCGGCTCATCTCGAGCGAGGCCGCCTGGAGATTGCCCTGCGCGCCGCTCCCGGCGCCGATCTGCGCGCGGTTCGTCGGATGACCGTCGGCGCAGTCGACCGGCGGATGCTGGGCGAGGGCCATGCCGCTGACCGCCGACGAGTTGAAGTGACAGCCGTTGCTCTTGTCGCCGAGGCTGGGATCGCCAGGGCCGCACTTCTTCGCGATGAGCAGCTCGGGCTCGACGCGACAGAAGAAGAAGTCGGCATCGAACTGCTCGTCGGCCACCACGAAGTTCGGTCCGGGGTCGACCGTCGTGCAGGACCAGAGCCCGGCGGTCGACGCGACGCCGCACGCGAGCGCGACGCCGGAGGCGACGGAGGCGACGAGCCGCACGTCAAAGAGCACGCGCCGACGATAAACCGTCGCGGTCGCAATGGTCGAGATCCGTTGCCACTTCACCCGAAAGCTCACGGGAAGGTCGGGACGGCGCGCTGCCGCTTCGTGTCCCCCGGACCACGTCCCTCGCGGCCCCTCGGACGCACCGTCGGCCCGCCGAGGCCGCGGTGAGACGCGGAAACTGCGAGATTCGCTTTCATTCGCGATGTCGGCGACATGGGCCCGCACATGGAACGTGACGTGCGAGGGTCCTTCTCCGAATTGCGTTGATCAAGTCGGCGCCATCCCGATAGAAACTTCACCCGGCCCGAGTGGTGTCGTAGCTTATCTTACATGTAGGGTGCATTGAACGTCGATTCGACGGTCCGCGCACCTCCGAAAACGTCAGCCGCACGCGGCCACCCCCGCGCCCCCGCGCCATCGCGCAACCGGAGAGACACGAATGAAGTTTACCCCCTGGTACCTCGCCGCCCTCGCCCCCATCGCCGTCGCCGGATGCTCCGGTGCGCTCATGGGTCACGTGGCTGTGCTTGCCGTCGCCATCGG
>JAXDMI010000269.1:0-6254 GCA_034666145.1 Myxococcales bacterium
CCGTCCGAAGACGGCGCAGGCTCTTCTGGCAGGCGATCTGCATCCCATGAAACGTTGCGTGTTGCGGGAGCACTTTGCTCACGAGGAACACGTCATCCCGGCGCCCCTCGATCGCCGCACCGACGAGCTCCTCCGCCCCGCCGTCCGCGTACATCTCGGCGGTATCGATGAGCGTCATCCCGAGGTCCATCCCGACACGCAACGCGTTGATCTCGAACTTTCGATGTCGTGGATGCTCGGCCATGTGCCATGTCCCCTGGCCGAGCTGCGGGACCGCTTCGCCTTGTGGGAGCGTGACCCTCGGGATGTGCCTCGATGCCGTCGCTGTCGCCATGTCGAGCTCCGCTACTGGATGATCGTCGGTACGAACTTGCGGAGCTCGCCCGTCTGTCCGGTCGGCGTGCCGGTGGTGTTGCCGAGCACGTACACCTCGCCGTCTTCGTCGCGCGCGAATCCGAACACGGACAGGCCGGACGGCGGCGGCGTGAGCGTCACGATGCTCTCCTGAGCCGACGGCGTGGACGTACCGCCGGCAAAGGCGCGCAGATCGATGTCCGAGAGCTGATCGAGGACGAGCAGTCCCTGCGTCGACAGGTAGTCACCGAAGACGTACTTCCCAGCGAGCTGCGGAATCGCCGTGCCGCGGTAGACGAAGCCGCCGATCACGGCCTGCCCCTGCGTCATGGTCCCCTTCGAGTGACCGTACTGCGCGATCGGATCGATGAGCCCGGCCGGCACCCCGGGAGAGAGCGTGGTGGCGACGCCGTCCGTCGCTCCGCCCATCGTCAAGGCAAAGCCGGCGGGGTCGAACAGCGCGTCGCCTTCCTTCCTCGGCCAGCCGTAGTCGCCGCCGGCGCGAATGACGTCGACCTCCTCCACGTCGTTCTCGCCGGTGTCGGCGCCGATGAGCGCGCCCGTGGGCGCATCGAACGAGAAGCGCCAGAAGTTGCGTAGTCCCGACGCGTAGATCTCCGGCAGGGTGCCGGTGCGTCCGACGAACGGGTTGTCGGCGGGCACGCCGTACGCGCCGTTGACGGAGTTACGCGCGGTTGGGTCGATGCGGAACATCTTGCCGTAGGCAAGCGTCGGATCCGGTGCGTTCCCGGTGGCCGCGTGTCCGATGGTCACCTTGGTATTCCCGGCGTTGAGCTGACACGTCTGGTCGTCTTCGCCGCCGCCGTCACCAAGGGAGAGGAAGAGCATGCCGTCGGGACCGAAGGCGATCATCCCGCCGTTGTGATTGTAGTTGGCCCAATCGACGCGCAGAACGATGCGGCTGCCGGCGTCCGGTAGCGCCTGGAGATTGGTCGGTTGCGCGACGTGCCACTCGCGCAACACGTTCTGATGGTCTGGGTCGAGGTTCGGCGGCGGCGTCGGGCAGTTGGCGCCGAGCTTGGGAAACGTGAAGTCCGCGGTGCCGCTCACCGGCTCGGAGGTGACGGTATAAAAGAGGCCGTTCTGCGCGAACAGCGGGTGGAATGCGAGCCCGAGCAGGCCGCGCTCGTCATAGCCGCCGAGCGCGGCAATGCCGAGTGGCACGAGCAGCGCTCTCGCGTCGAGGAACGTGCTCTTCACGCCGGTCGTGCGATCGACGCGCATCACCAGCCCGACCTGGTCCACCACGAACAGTTGGCCGGCGACCCCCGGCGCCGTCGTCCCGAGCAGCGGCGCGGTGAAGCCGGTGGCGATCGTCTGCATGGCGACCTGCATGGTGCCGCTACCAATCGCCGGGATGGCATCGAGGACGCCCTGGGCCGACGGCGGCCCGGCGTCGGCAGCGGGCGCCGGCGCGGCTTGGTTCGTGGAGTCGCTGCCGCACGCACCGGTGACCGCGGTGATGCCGACTGCGGACGCGATGATCCAGCCGTGACCGAACTTGCACGTTGATCGCATGGAGTGCCCCTCCCGGGTGTTCGCTCGGGTGCGTGCACATCGAGTGCCCGCTGCACGGGTCCTGAAGCGAGAGGAACCGTCGCGAAAGCAACCCGGCGGCTGCGAGCTCTAGAGTGTCGTGCATGCGCCGGTGGGTACACGCGGGACACAAGCGCTCTACCTTCCGGAGAATGCGACGAGGCGGTCGAGGCCGCACGAGCCACACTGCACGCGCAGAGCTTCGAGCGAAGCGACAAGGCCACCCCACCGGGGCCACGAGCGGTCGTCGGTTCGACGAACCTCCGATACTTTTTCCGGCGGCGCCTCCGCTGTGAACGTCGCGGGGTAGCCGGCACCTGAGCCGCGCATGCACCTCCAACGAAGTCGCTCCGGCGCTCGCGCGCTCCTCGCGTTCAGCGTGTTTCAAATGGCGTGCGGTTCGACCGGGGCGCAACCTGCGGCGGCTACGACCGCGCCCGATGCTTCGGATGGAGACGCGAGCGCGCGGTCCGGTGACGCGGACGGCGGCCTCGAGGGCGGTATCCCCGGCGACGCCGGTGCGAAGGACTCGGGCGGCCCCGATCCCCAGCCGGCCTGGGACGTGCTCGTTCCGTCACTCGACATGTTCGCCGGTCACGGCTGTATCAACGCCAGCTGTGGCGGCCTCGTGATCGATCCCACGAATCCCGACCGCATGCTCCTCAATGTCCGATGCGAGCCGCAAAACGGGAGCCCTGGGTTCGACGGCCTGATCGACGACGTCATCGGGAGCGCTCCCAGCTTCCACCCGACCAACTTCTACCCCGGCGGCCCGGGCGGCTTCATGTTCATGACGACGGGTCGCGCGGTCAGCTTCTCGCCGCCCGCTGAGCCCGTCACCGCCATCTCCAAGATGGCGATCGCTCATCGCGACGCGTCGGGCCCTTGGCAGACAGTCGCGGCAGCCTTTCCCTATGCGTTCGCCGGCGCCTTCGTCGGCAAGGCGAAGATCTTCTTCGGGATCAAACATGGATACGAGCTGCTCGACGTATCGAACCTCACCGATCCGAGCCAATGGGTCATGCGGCCCATCGATTTCGGCGGCAACGTCGACGTCTCGATCGACTTCTTGCGATTCGACCCGAACGACTCCACCCACGTCTCCATGGGAATGGCTTATCCGGCCACGGTCTATCCATGCACGTTCCCCGCGACGGGCACGATCACGTGTGGAGCCCCACCTCCTGGTCCCGTCTTCGCCGTCGCCAACGCCGCCTCGACGCTCAGGCTCATGGACACGCAGCCCTTCTGGGTCACTGCGGGAGGGACCGATCCCGTCTCGCACGACCTCATCACGACCCTCTACGGATCGGCCGACAACGGCGCCACCTTCACGCCGGTGACGCTGCCCGCATCGGTGATGTTGCCTGCGCCGCTCTCGAGCACGCCTCTCTCCGTGATCCCGCATCCCACGGATCCGCAGACGTTCGTGATCGTGCAGGAGCAGGGAACGATCTACGGGACTCACGATGGTGGCAAGACGTTCCGCGAGATCGTCGTTCCGGCAGACCTGGGGTCTCCGCTCGGCTCGCTCGCGATCGACACGCAAGGCCGACTCTGGTTTGGCGTGAGCTCGAAGGTGCTGCGGCTTCCGAGCTTCTGATCGTCGACGCGTGCGCCAGCTCTCGGAACATCCACCGGGGCTCTCAGATGGTCTGGAATCGGCGAGATGAACGCGGCGTTCGTTGCTGGCATGCGCCTCTTCACGATCGGGATCGCCGTGGTGGGTGTGGTGGTCTCGAGCCAGACGCCCGCTTCCCCGACGAGTCCAACGCGGCGGAAGACGCAGCCGCTGATCCGTCCGGTGAAATGGCTATGTGACGAGCAGGAGTGCGAGGGGGCCCCGCGCTTTGCCTACGACTATCTGCCGGCGGTGAGCGCGGACGGTGAGCACGTCGCCATCGTCGAGGAGCGGGACGGTTGGGGACACACGCGCGTGCCGGGCGTGCGCGTCGTGAACAGCAGCTCGGGAGCCTCGGAGCAGTTCTTTCCCGTCGTCGCTCCTTCGGTGGACCTGACGCGGGACCTGCGTCGGAAGAGCGAGTACGAAGCGCTGCTTCGAGCCGCGAACGAGGGACTTGCGGGATACGACTTCCGACCCGTGTTTCCAGTGAGCGGCGACGCTGCGAACACCATCGCGCTTCCGCGCAAGGACTGGGATCCGCAGAGCGGCTGCAGCGTTCGTGCGTTTCGTTTCGTCGGTGCGCGGCCCGACCTCAAGGTGGCTGTCTTCGTCTCCGAGATCACCATGACGGGTCACAACTGCGACGGCGTCGCAGAGAAGCAGCCTTGGGCCGTCCGCGTCGTTCATTGGTGAATGGCTATCGCTTGATCACCTTGCGGTGCGCGATGCGCCATCCCGCATTCGTCTTGACGACGATGTCGGCGTAGACGACGGTGCCCGCCATTCCGTCGGCCCTTATTCCGATTCCCTTCGAGCGAGCTCTCACGGTTCCGCCGGCCTCCTCGGAGACCACAACGTTGGTGACGTGATGGCCGACCGGATGCGCGCCCGGTGTCATGAAGAGGGCACGCAGCTGCTCCATTCCGCGGTGTTTTCCTGCTCCGAAATCCTCCACGTCGTACACGGCGTCGTCGGTGAGGAGCTCCTCCATGCGCGAGAAGTCTCGCTCGTCGACCAGATGGCCGTGGAGCGAGATGAGCTCGTGGATTGCCAATCTGTCTTCGGTGCTGATGGTCATGCAATCCCTCCTCTAGGATGAAGACACGCGATGAAGATACGTAAACGGGGCGTGGGCCCCGCTTCCAGTATACGGGGCGGTGGCCCCGTTTCAACCCCGAAGCGGCCGATCGGCGGCCGGCCGCTCCGCGCGGATGCTCTGCGCAACCGGCAGAGGTTGCTCGCGGCCGCCGATGCGGCGTTCGCCGAGGAAGGCCTGTCGGTCTCGCTCGACGAGATCGCCCGGCGCGCGCAGGTCGGCGCGGGGACGGTGCATCGACACTTCCCGACGAAGGAGGCGCTCATCGGAGCGGTGATCGCGTCCCGCCTCGAGGCCCTGTCGATCGACGCCCGGACGCTCGCCAACGCCGCCGACCCAGGTGACAGCTTCTACGACTTCTTCACTCGGCTCGTCATCGAAGGTGCGGCGAGCCATGCACTGGCGGCAGGCCTCGTCGCCTCCGGCGTTGACGTCGACGCCGTCGTCTCGAAGCCCGTACGGGACCTCATGGTGTCGCTCGCCAAGCTGCTCCGCCGCGCGCAGCGTGCAGGCGTCGTGCGCAAGGACATTCGCGCGAGCGATCTCCCGGCGCTCCTCGCGGGTGCGCACGCGATCGAGCGCCATCCGGCCGGAGGGAAGCGCGGGCTCGCGATCTTCTGCGACGCCCTTCGTCCCTCGAGGTCTCGCTGAGTCGAACGTCTGCGATTACCGCACGATCGCTCCCGCCGCTTTGCGCCTGGCGCGAGAAACACGGGCCTCTTCGCTGGCGGCTTGGTCATGGCGGTGACGGGTGGCGTCGCCACCACCGTCGGGGCAACGATGCTGATGATCGGAGGAGGGGGATGCGTCACGTACTGCGGCGACGGCCCTCGAAAGGAGAACGTAGGCCTCGAGACCGCGGGCGGGGTCGTGCTCCTCGTCGGCCTCGCGATGATCGGTATCGGCGTGCCGCTCGCCGTCGCGGGTGGGAAGCTCGACCAAGAGGTGCCGGCCTCCGCGCGATGCTCGTTCCCGTCGTCGGCTCGAGGACCGCAGGCACTGCGTTGCAGATCGTGTTCTAGATTCCCGGCGTCAGGGCGGCGAGGATTGACGCTCCCAACTGCGTGACTATTGCGGGGATGCAGTGCGCAGCTGTCGCCGGTACGCTCCGGGTGCGATCCCCGCCCACTGGCGGAACGCGTGGCTGAACGAGGCCTCCGACGCGTAGCCCGTCAGGTGCGAGGCCCTCGCGAGCGTCGCGCCCTCGCGCAGCAGGATCGCCGCCTTCTGCATGCGGAGACGCGTCAGGTAGCCGAGCGGTGGCTCGCCGACGAGCTGTGTGAAGCGCGCCGCGAAGACCGAGCGCGAGAGGCCGACCTCCTCGGCGAGCGAGGCCACGGTCCACGGCGCCTCGGCGCGTTGGTGCATCGCGCCGAGCGCCGCTGCGGTACTCGGATCGCGGAGGGCGCCGAGAAAGCCGCCGCCGTCGGCGGGGACGCGCGCAAGATACGCGCGGAGGATCTGGATGAAGATGACGTCCGCCATCCGGAGCAGGACGATCTCGGAGCCGGGCCGGTCCGCCTCCACCTCGCGGGTGACGAACTGGATGTTCTCGAGGAACGACGGCACCCCCTGCTCCACTTCGGGCCTCATTCGGATGACCGGCGGCAGCACGGCGAGGAT
>JAXDMI010000270.1:0-11297 GCA_034666145.1 Myxococcales bacterium
CGAAGGAGAAGGCGCTGAAGGTGATCATCCGCGCATGATGACGGCGTGACGTCGTACGCGTGCTCAGTCCGGCTGGCACGCCACGCTCACCATGCCGCCGTCGCCGTCGGAGCACGTGGTGGTGATCCCGCACCTGAAATGCGCGGACACGCATGCGCACGTCCGGTCGTCACGACACGGATCAGGGAGCGGCTTGCATTGCTGATGCGGGTCGAAGCCGCCGGCGCCGGCGTAGTCGTCGATGCACATCTCGGCGATGGGATCGCACGAGATAGCCGTGGGGTCGCCGAGCCGGCACGAGACTGATGGCGACGGCGTTCGCGCGGAGCCGTCCGCGCCGGATTTGGGTCCGGCGTCGTCACCGATGCCCAGCGTGGCGGAGCCGCCGCCGCACGCCGCGCAGAAGAGCAGGAAAATCGCGGACGACCGATGAGCTCCGAAGACCATGCCTGCCAAACGCGCGAGCCCTGCGGAATGGACGAAAGAAAGAGCGAGCTTCGGCGTGATGTACAATGCGCCCACCATGAAGACGACGACGTGGGCAGCGGCGATGGGCATCGGGTTGATCGGTGTGGCGGCGTGTGGCGACGCGAAGGAGCCGGCGACGCCGGCGACGGTGAGCGCATCGAGCGCATCGTCGAGCAAGTCGTCGGCGACGACGGGAGCGGCCGCGCTTCCGGCCGTGCACGCCCCCATCTACGACATCGAAGAGAAGGACATCGACGGCAAGCCCGTTCGTCTCGATCGCTATGCCGGCAAGGTGCTCCTCATCGTGAACGTCGCGAGCAAGTGCGGGTTCACTCCCCAATACGAAGGCCTCGAGGCCCTCTACAAGAAGCACGAGAGCGAAGGCCTCGTGCTGCTCGGCTTTCCGTCCGACCAGTTCGGCAATCAAGAGCCGGGCACCGCGGAAGAGATCAAGACCTTCTGCAGGATGAGCTACGGGGTGAGCTTCCCGATCTTCGCGAAGACCGACGTGAACGGCCCCAACGCGAATCCGCTCTATCGCCTGCTGCGCGCGGAGCAGCCCGGTTCGCTCACCAAGGACACGCCCGGTGCGGAGAAGCTCTACGCGCATCTCGAGAAGTCGACGCCGCAGGTCCTCGGCACGGATGCCGTGAAGTGGAACTTCACGAAGTTCCTCGTCGACCGCAACGGGAAGGTCGTGAAGCGCTTCGAGTCGCCAGAGACGCCGCAAGCGATCGAGCCGGAGATCGTGGCGCAGCTCGCGAAGAAGTGAGCGGCTAGCGTCGCTGATCCGCCGCGCGGCGCGGGCATTCCGGTCCGTGCCGCTGGTTCGTATCGGCGCTCAGTCGCCGGGCGCCTGCATCGGACCACTGGCGGACGAATCGCCACCGCTCGAGGGTCCTCCCGACGACGCAGCCGCTTCGTGGAGAGGATGATGCTCTGCCGGCTTGGTCGACCAGTTCGCCAGGAGCCATCGATACATGCCGCGATCCTCGCGGGCGGCATGCGCTCGGAGCTTCGCGAGGAGGTCCTTGATCGCGTCCGCGCGGAGGAGATGCAGGTCGGTGGTGACATCGAGCTCGGCGAGCGCCTTTCGAATCGCCGCGTGATCCGCTCGAATCGCAGCGGCGTCCTCGGGCGCATGACGCTCATAGACGCCGATGAGCTCGCGCTCTTCCTCGTCGAGATGCGCCACGACGGTGCACTGCAGGAGGCCGATGGCGGCGGCGGCATCCGCGCGGTCGCCGGCGACGACGGCCGCGATGACACGCTCCGCCAGACGGTCGAGGTCTGCGTGGTCGGCACGAAGCGACTTCGCTCCGCCACGGTGCGCGTGGGCGTTTGCGGCGGCGCTCATCGGGCACCCGGAGCGCGCACGCGTTGCGCCGCGGCGATGTTCTTGCGCGCCTGCGTTGCTTCGTTGGGGACGGCAGCGTGCGTGCGTTCTGCGGCCGACTTGAATCGTTGGGAGCGGGTAGACATGGCTTCGTCGACAAGCAATGCCGGTGCCGCGCTCGCTCGGTCGGCCCCGTCCACGTGACGCCACGTGAGCGGATGGCTCGCCAACTGGCGTGCCGGTGAGCTACGAGGAGGCGATGAGAGCTCATCACGAACGTCACCGTGGCGATCGCGGCGGATGGCTTCGCGCCGCGGTTCTGGGCGCAGACGACGGCGTCGTCTCCACGGCGAGCTTGATGATCGGCGTCGCGTCGGCGTCGGCCTCCAAGGAGGCGGTGCTCGTCGCGGGCATCGCGGGGCTCGTCGCCGGCGCGCTGTCGATGGCAGCCGGTGAATACGTCTCCGTGAGCTCGCAGCGCGACGCGGAGGAGGCGGACATCGCCCTCGAGAAGCGCGAGCTCGCGACGGATCCGCGAGGCGAGTGCGAGGAGCTGGCAGCGATCTACCGTCGACGTGGCCTCGATGCCGACCTCGCGCTGAAGGTGGCCGTGCAGCTCAGCGCCGCCGAGGATCGACTCGCGGTGCACATGCGTGACGAGCTGGGGCTCGAGCACTCGAAGCGGGCAAGGCCGTTCCAGGCCGCGCTCGTTTCGGCGGCGAGCTTCGCGGGGCTCGCCGCGTTGCCGATCCTCGCGCTCGTGATCGCTCCGGTGTCCCTGCGCATCCCGGCGATCGCGACGGTCAGCCTCGTCAGCCTCGGTCTGCTCGGCGCACTGGGCGGTCGGCTCGGAGGAGCGCCGATGGCGCGGGCATCGTTGCGCGTCCTCTTGGGAGGCGGCGCGGCCATGGGGATCACCGCGTTGATCGGGCGCCTGCTCGGCCTCGTCGGGATCGGGTAGGCACTGGCGCCGTCGCGCCTCCGGTACGTCGTCATCGGCTTGGTCAGAACATGAGCCCGTCGGCGACGTAGATGCCGACCGGG
Source organism: Myxococcales bacterium (assembly GCA_034666145.1). Taxonomy (GTDB): domain Bacteria; phylum Myxococcota_A; class Polyangia; order Polyangiales; family Polyangiaceae; genus Labilithrix. The sequence continues at coordinate 2,849 of JAXDMI010000270.1, forward strand.
AAGCCAGGGTTCTCGGCGACGGCATCGGGAGAGTACGCGGCTTCGACGCGGAAGATCGCGGCCTCTCCCCACTGGAGAAAGATGCCGCCTCCGACGCCGAACTTCAGCCCGAGCTTCCTTCCGTCTGCCGCGGGATTGTACGAGTAGTCGCTCCACACCCTTCCGCCGTCGAAGAACGTCGTCGTGCCGAAGCGAAAGCGTTGCCCGAAGAGCCGAAATCGAGGAAGCACGCTTCGGATCTCGATGTTTCCCACCACCTTGACGAGACCCGCATAGCGCCCGATCGGGACGCCTCGAACTCCGGACTCGCTCCCGAGGAGGTATTGCGGCTCGAACGTCCCGCCTTGTTGGAGATCGTAGAACGGCACGTTTCCGAATTCGAACGATGCGACGACGCGACTCGCGAAGATGAAGGGTCCGACGATGGGAGCGTAGTGCGACAGAACGGCGGAGGCGTTTCCGTACCCGATCTTCTCCGCGGTGCCCGCGGTTGCGCCGATGCCCGCCTGATAGAAGATGCCCCGCGTCGTGACGAATTCCGTGTCGCGCGTATCGACGATGACACCCGCGGCGAGGCCGCCGAGAACAGCGGGCTTCGTGCCGAGAACGAGCGGTGAGAACCCCGGCCTACTCGACGTCGCGTCGTCGGCGAGCTTCGATCCGGCGTAGAGATCGGGCGCCTCGTAGCGCACGTTCGCGCCGATCGCGATGTCGACGAGCGTCCCGGTGTGGATGCGAGCGATCGCGCGTACGCGCGCTTCCTGTTGCACGTACTGGTAGCGCCTCCCGGCGGTGGTCGCGCCGGGCGGCGGCTCCGCGACGGTCGCGTTGCCCAGTCCGAAATACTCCGCGTTGATGGTTCGCTGGAAGCTCGCACGTGTGTCGATGCGGAGCTTGCCGCCGAGGAGGTGCGGCTCGTCGAGGCGCAAGACGTGACTCTGTTGGACGAGGCGCGTGCCGTTCGCGTCGGACTTGATGCTTCCGGACAAGAGAAGGTCGACGTTCCAGAGATACGGCGCGAGGCCGTCGTGAAAGCGCGTGAGCGTGGCCGCGCCGCCGAACTGCACGCCGATGTCGCTGTTGCCGCCGATGATCGGGAACCCGGCAAGCTCGTGCCGTTCGGGGTCGAGCGTGGCGTTGCCGTCCTCGGCGGCCGCGAGGCGCTCGCCGGCGAGCATGAGGGCGACGTCGATGACGATCGCCGCTACCAGCCATCTCCGGAGACGTCGCATCGATCAGCCAGGCTCTTCGCGCGCCGATCGGCCCACGAGCGCCGCCACCGCGAACGCCAGAAGAGCGAGCCCCAGCTGCGCTACGCGTACGACGAGCGCAATCGCGACGGCTCGCTCCGGCGCCGCGCCGAGACCGAGGGTACCCGCGAAGAGCTGGAAGGCGCCCTCCGTGGCGCCGAGCTGACTCGGGATGGCGTCTCCGGCGGTAGCGCCGACGAGATGAATCCCCTGCGCGGTCAGCGCCGCCGTCGCCGTCGCGCTCCCTCCGACGGCGTAGACGATGACGCCGTACTGCACGGTCTGCACGACGCGGCCGAGGAAGCAGAACAATACGCCCACCGAGAGCGGGCCGCGCCGCCCGCGGCCGTCGTCTTCGCCGTCGGCAGCGGCGCGCGCGCGCGTCGATCCATCCGTCCCGGTGGCATCGATGAACCGAGCGGTAACGGCGCGAAGCCACCGCACGAAGCGCGCGTTCGCGGCAAGTGCGTGGAGTGCGACGCCGATCGCACCGCACAAGAGGGCGTTGCCCGCGAGCGCGAGAGCGAGCGTCGCTTGCGGGGCCGCTCCTTCGCCCGCGGCTGTGCGCCACGCAGCGAGGCCGACGCAGGCGAACCACGCGAGGATGCCGACCGAGGCGAGCGTGTTGGCGTAGAGCACGCTGATCTGGAGGCTGGCGCTCGCTCGAGCTGCGCGCGGGACGCCGACGTGCCGTGCCAGCGTGGCGGCGCGCACGGCTTCTCCTGCCGCTCGACCTCCGGGCACGACGATGCCGACGCCATAGGCGAGCAGCGTTGCGCGCAGCCAGGTCGCACGCGAGACGAGGTGCGCGGCGTCACCGAGCAGCGCGCGGACGCCGAGGAGATCGGTGAGGACCATACCGACCTCGAGCGCGACGACCACGGGCACCCAGCTGCCCGCAGCGCGGATCGTCGCCGCGAGCCTTTCGGGTCCTACGGAGCGTACGCACCACGCCGCGAGAAACACTCCGCCGCCGAACGCGAACGCACGCGCGACACGCGAGACGATGGCGCGCCGGCTCGCCCCCGCGCCGAGCATCGCTCCCGCGCCGGTCATGGCCGTGCGACAGGCTCGTGCGCGCGCTCGCTCCCCGACACGAGCTGCTCACGGTGCGCCCAGACGCGACGGAACGCGTCGGCATAGGCGTCGACAGTCGAAGCATCCTGCGCGATCAGCGGGCACGACTGCGAGAAGAGCACCACCGAACCGTCGAGTAGCTGCTGCGTTCGAGGGAATCGCGCTGGATCGTAGAGCGTGTCGTAGGTGGTCTCGCGATCGTTGGACCACGGCCATCCACCGCCGAGCCCTTCGCGCGCGCGAAACACCGGATGTGCCGGCAACGGCTGCGTCTGCCAGAGCACGACTTCGAGCCCCTCCGCCTGCAACGCTCGCATCGTTGCATCGCGTAGCGCGCGCGCCGAGGCGGCGACTCCGGCGCGCTGCGGATCGAGCCGCACCCTGAATTTGTGGTGCACCGACGTGCTGCCGCGCGGCACGTACGGCGGCGAGACCCCGGGCAGATCGGACAACGCGCGCGCGAGGCGGTCCGCGTTGTCCTGACAGCGCTCCGTCCGCTCGGGCAGGTGCGCGAGCGCCGCGCGCGCGATCGCCGCAGAGACCTCGTTGCCTCGGTACATCCAACCGACGCGCCCCGAGGGCGGCGCGCGTCCTGTATCCAGCGGGCGTTCGAGGTCCGTGCTCATCCGCCGCCCACCTTCTCGGGGCTCCTGCGTCTGCCCGAAGTTGCGCAAGGCGTCGGCGGCGTCGGCGACTGCGTCGTCGTTGGTGACGAGAACGCCACCCTCGCCGACACCGAGGTTCTTGCTCGACTGCAGCGAGAATCCGCCGGCAGAGCCGAGTGCGCCGACGGCCTGACCGTTCCAGGTCGCGCCATGCGCCTGCGCCGCGTCCTCGACCACCAGCAGCCCGTGCTCCTTGGCCAGCTTCGAGACGGAGCCCATGTCCGCCGCGCATCCGTGGACGTGCACGGGCATGATCGCGCGGGTCCGCGACGTGAGCGCGGCGCGCGCGGCATCGATGTCGAGGAGCCCTGTCGTCTCCTCGACGTCGACGAAGATGGGAATGCCGCCGGCGTGCAAGACAGCCAGCGGTGTGGCGACGAAGCTGTACGCGGGGACGAGGACGTGATCGCCCGCGCGCAATCCGGACGCAGCGAGCGCGAGGTGCAGGGCGCTCGTTCCCGAGTGCGTCAGCAGCGCGTGCTTTGCAGAGGCGAAGCGTGCGAACTCATCCTCGAACGCCATCGACTCGGGGGCCCTCGGCCCGGAGAGCACGCCGCGCGCGATCACGCGCGCGACCGCACTTCGCTCGTCCTCTCCGAGGTCGGGCCACCGCCGATGCCGCGAACGGCCGAGCGTCGGCGTGCCGCCGAAGATCGCGAGACGCTCGCCCGTCATCGGCCGCTGTCCGCGACCACGTGCTTTCCATTGGTGTGCACGGGGGGCCTCTCTCCCTGCAGCTTCGTGCTGCGGTCGCGCGCCCACTGCAGGAGCAGCTGCTCCTGTTTGAAGAGATCGTGCGTGGGCGTCTCGCCGTCCGCGTGATACGGCGACTTGAAGAACATCGAGAGCTGTCGCTGAATCCCGAAATCGCCGGCGCGCTTCGCGACGTCGAGGAGGCGCACGAGATCGATCACGAGCGGCGCCGCGAGCGCCGAGTCCACACACAGGAAGTTCACCTTCATCTGCATGGGCAGCCCGGCGAACCCGGTGATGTCGATGTTGTCCCAGGCCTCCTTGTTGTCGCCGCGTGGCTTGTAATAGTGGATGTGAACCTGGTGGTTATCGACGTGATAGCCCACGATCGAATCGAGTACGGCGCTCTTCGAGAGCACCTTCGTCTTGTTCGATCCCGGCGAGTCGAGGATGAGACCGTCGTTGTTGCCGAGGACGTTCGTCGAGAACCAACCGTCGATGTGAAGGCGGCGAACACGGAACATGGCCGCCAGCGCCGTCTTCACGAGGGTCTGTCCGGTCTTGCCGTCCATGCCGGCGTACGGCGTCTTCGCGCGCACGGCCTGCTCGCCGAGCGCGGGGATGTTCGTCAAGCTCGGCGCGAAATTGCAGTAGGGGATCCCGAGCCGGTTCGCCACGTAGAAGTAGCGCATCGCGGGCGTTATCGCGGGGGCTCCGACGTCGAGGCCGGCTTCGAACGCCGCGAGCGTCGCGTGCACCGCGGAAGGCTCGAGGAACGTCTCGGTCGATGCGAGGTTCACCATGACGACTCGCTCGAGCCGATGGGCCTGCTTGAAGTCCTCGATGTTGCGCTCGATGATCGCGCACTCGTCGCGCATCGTGGTCGTCTTGACGGCGTTGTCACCGAGGACGTTCTCGGCATACGCGCGATTGAAGACCGCCGGCCACGGGGTGATCGCGGCGAGCTTGTCCTTCACGGCCTCGACCGCGTCCCTTGGCAGCACCCTGTGGTGGAGCGCACCTTCGTAGACGCTGCCGAAGCGCACGTCCCATCCAGCGAAGACCATGTCTTCGAGCGGGACGAAATCGAGCAGAGCCGTCAACGACTCTGCAACGCTGGCGTCCGAACGCTCGGTCACCATTCCGAGCCTTGGTACGAGGTTTCGGACCATCAGCTCGACGCCTGCGATGAGCGTCGTGGCGACCGCTCCATTGATCCCGATGATGACCACTCCGACTTTGCTCATGGTGTGCCTTCTCGTTGAATCCGTGCGAGCTCGAACAGCTTTGCTTTGCGCGCGCTGTCGACGATGCGGGGAAACTTGCCTTGAACGTTGCCGCCGGTGATCGCGTCGAGGAAGCGCTTCGCGCCCCCGCGGACGAGCGGGACCACGCGTGGCGCGACGAGCGCGACCTCGCCCGCGCGATGCTCGCGGTAGACTCGATTCTTCGCGGCGAGGCCCTCGTCGAACGCGGCCGCGAAGGCGGAGAGGCTCGCGGGCTCCGCGTCTGCGGCGAACTCGACGAAGAGCAGGTAGCGCGACTTCGCCGTTCCCTCGACGCCGACGTCTGCGCCGGCGCCGAAATCCACCGTGCGACACGGGACCGTCGCGATCGCGTGCGCGACGGCGTGCTCGATCTCGACATGCGTCGTGAGCTCCTGCGTCAGCGACAGGCAACCCGAGAGGCGACCCATGAACTCGATGCGGAGCGGATCGATGGTCGTGAATCGCACGATGTCTCCGAGCTCGTAGGCGTAGAGCCCGGACGTGGTCGTCACGACGATCGCGTACGGCCGATCTCGCTCCACGGCCCAGAGCGGAACGCGAGCCTCTGCCGACGACGAACGGCCGCGTTCGTCGAGCGGTACGAATTCGAAGAACGTGCCGCGATGAGGAAGCATCAGCATCCCCGGCGCGCCGGTGAAGTCGCTGGTCGCGTAGAGCCCGCCTTCGGTCGCGTTGTACGTGTCGATGAGAGTGAGGTCGTTGCGTCCGACGAGCTCCTTCACGATGGGGAGATAGGGCGCCGCGGAGACGCCGCCGCCGAGGAGCACGCGGAGGTTCGGCCACACGTCCGAGACGCAGCGAACGCGCCGCCCGCGTCGTCGCGCGGCCTCGAGGACGCGCTCGAAGAGCAGCGTGAACCAGCAGGTCGTGCCCGCGACCGCGCGCACGTCCCAATCCAGATAGCGCTCCGCCATGGCGCCGAGCTTCTTCTCGTAGTCGCCCATCCGCTTGATGTCTTCGTGCGGGAGGTAGACCGGCCGCGTGAGCGCCGGGAGGCGCGTGACCATGAGCGCCGGATTCGACGTCACGAGGATCGCCCCCTCTTCACGCATCGTCGTCGGCGGGAACAGCCCGAGCGTGTAGCCGGACAGGAACGTGTCGTCGTTCGCCCACGCGAGATAGCGCATGAGCGTGTCGGCGCCTGCGCGGCGCTGGTGCGCGATCTGGGTCTCGGTGATGGGCAGGAACTTCGACTTGCCCTGCGTCGAGCTCCCCGAAGAGTTGGCGAAGTAGCGTACGCGCTCCGGCACGAGGAGGTTCGTCTCGCCCTTGCGCATGCGCTCGATGCGCGGCGAGAATGTGTCGTAGTCGCCGACGGGAACGCGCCGTACGAAGTCGGCGTGGTTGCGGATGGATCCGAAGCCTTGCTCGCGGCCGAGCTCCGTGTCGCGCGCATGGCGCAGGATGCGGGCGAGCACGCGTTCCTGCTCGCGTTGGACGTGGCGCAACGCCCAATCCCAGCGCGCGTCGTCGAGACGCGCAGCGCCGAGGAGACCCTTGCCGAGAAAGGCCGGGTACGGCGAACGACGGAGCGCGTCGATCGGTGAGCTGGGCTGCGGAGCGGTCGTCATGCCCTCGCCAGGATCCGCTCCGCCCCGAGGTGAGCGAGGCTGAGAACGGTGTGCATCGGATTCACCTCGATCGAGTCGGGAAACACGCTCGCGTCGCAGACGAAGAGGCCCTCCGTCCCATGGACGGCGAAGCTCGTGTCGACGACGCCGAGCTCGGGGTCGTCGGACATCGCATTGCCGCCTTGCGGATGAGAGGAGCCGCACTGGACGTCTCGCATCGTTCGTATCCGCTCGTCGATGAGCCCGACGTCGTCCGCCGACGCGAGCGACGTGAAGACCTCCGTCGGCAAGAAGACGCGCGTGGCACCTGCGGCGAAGAACACGCGCGCTGTGGTCTTCAGGCCTTCGCGGAGGACCCGCATGTCGCGCGGCGTGGCGGAGAAGCGCGTCTCTTCGTGGCCCATCCACGGGCTCATCACGACGCGGCCGACAGGCTCCGAGCCGACCATCGCACCCGCATAGGCGAGGTGGCGCGAACGGCGCATCAGCGCGCCGTGCTCCTGCATCCAGCCCGGGGTCGTGAGCGCCGCGCTCATGATGGGGTTGTGCGTCGCCTCGATGAGGTACCCGTCCTTCTCGAGGTAGGACGTCATCTGGTCCGCGTCGTACGCGTCGAGCGCCTCTTCGAAGTCGGCGACCATCATCGCGCCGACGTTGAATGCGAGGCGCCGCCCGACGTTTCGGCGGACGCCGCTCGCGAGAAGGATGGCGCTCGAGCCGATCGCGCCTGCCGAGACGACGACCGTGCGTGCCGTCACCCGGAGTCGCTCGCCGCCCGGAAGCCGCGCGTCGACGTGCGTGACCCGGCCGCGGCGGATCGCGACCCGGTCGACATCGGTGTCGGCGAGGATGCGCGCACCCTTCTCCTCGGCCCAACGAACGAACGTGGTCAGCGCGCTCCTCTTCGAGCCGAACGTGCAGCCGATATTGCAGTTGCCACAAGCCGTGCAGTCGCCGAGCGCCTTGAGCATCCGTCGTGGTGAAAGGCCGAGTTTGCGCGCGCCGGCCTCGAAGAGCTCGGTGCTGCGCGACGAGGATGTCGCAGCCACCGTGCGCGCGCCGAGGAGCTGCTCGACCTTGTCGTACGCGCGACGCATGCTCGGGACGTCGAGCGCTGCGCCGCGGCGCGCCCATCGCTCGAAGACGCGGTCGCTTGCGCGCATCAGCACCATGTTCGAGACGACTGTGGAGCCGCCGACGCACGACCCCTGGAGAATGAAGAAGTCGACGGCCGTGTTCATCTGCATCCCGCCGTCCTTGTAGAGGCGAGGGATCATGTCGATCTCGTTGGAGCTCATCTCGGGCGCGCGCACGTAGGGGCCGCGCTCCAGCACGAGCGTCGACAGGCCGCTACGAGCCGCCTCGTAGGCAACGACGGCGCCGCCCGCGCCCGATCCGATCACGCACACGTCGACGTGCTCGGTCCTCACGCCGCCCCGCGCGTCGTGCCGAGGATCGCGGCACGGTCCTTCTGGAAGCGGGGGCGCTTCGGTACGGGTACGTAGCCCGTTGCCTCCGCAGCTCGTGGGTCTCCGTAAGCGCCCAGGATGACGAGGTTCCGGACCTTCGCGCAGAGACGATAGACATGGTGTCCCGTCGTCCATCGCTCTCGCACGAGTGCGCGACGCTCCGCGCGGGTGAGTCGTGAGAAGGGCCTTCGATGAGTCGCCATAGGCGTCAGCTCGATCACCCGCAGGAGCACTCGTACGCGCCACGCACGACGCGAACGACCCGCTACGAGGAAGGCGTCTATGTTGTCGGCAACTCGAGATGCTGCGAGCTCGACGGCGGCGCCTTCGAGGAGCACTTCCGCAGCCTGCATGAGCGTCACTCGCTCGCTCCGCGACAGAGCTCTACCCGCATCGACGGCAGGCAGGACTCGACGAACCACGCGTTCGAGGGTT
>JAXDMI010000271.1:0-4628 GCA_034666145.1 Myxococcales bacterium
GTCGAGGATGACCATCGCACCGGGCGGCAGGCGCTCGAAGAGCTGGCGGATGCGCAGGAGCTCTGTGCCGAGACGTCCCTCGGCCTGATCCGCCTTTGTCTCCTCGATGAGCGAGACCACGAGGCCCGGTGCGAGCGCGAGCGCTCCGGAGCGAGCCGGCACGAACAGACCCGATTGCGCCATCAGCTGCGCGAGGCCGAGCGACTGCAAGAGACGCGTCTTGCCGCCCGAGTTCGGGCCCGTGACGAGCACCGTCGTCGCGTGGCGGTCGGTGGTGAGATCGCAAGGCACCGGCTTCACGCCATGCGCGAGCAAGAGCGGATTGAACAGACCGACCAGCGCACGCGGCTGCTCCGGCGCCACGAGCTCCGGCAACGACACCGCGAGCCCCGCCTCCAGCGCGCGATCGTGGAAGCCGAGCGCGCCGAGGTAGAATTCGCAGTCGCCGAGCAGCTGCACGAGCGGAACGAGCTCGTCCTGCAAGCCCTCGAACACCGCGTCGATGAGCCGCGCCATCACCTCGCCGTCACTGAAGCGGAAGCCGCGAACGAAGAGCTCGAGCTTGCCGAACCATCGCCGCCACGGTGACATGACGAACGGGTTCGCGTCGTTCTCCTGGATGGCGAGGACCTCGAAGCCGCGAATGCGGCCATCGGCCCCGACGCGCACCTCGAGCTTGAGCGTCGCGAGGCGCTCGTCGTAGCGAAGGAGATCGGCGAGCGAGCGGAACGGCTCGCCGGCTTGCACGCGGAGGCCGAATCCGGCGAGCGCCGAGAGACCCGACGTCGCGGACGCGAAGCCCGTCGCCATGCAGTCGACGATCTCCTTCACGAGCTGGAGGATGTCGAGCTGACGTCGATTCTGGTCCCACTTGCCGCTGCTGGTGGCGCCCTCGAGCAGCCCGCGGAAACGGCAGAGCGTGGTGTAGAGATGCTCGAGGCGACCACGTAGCTCGGCCGATGACGTGAGCTCGGCAAGGACGGCGCGACGGTGCATCACGATCGCGCGATCCGAAGGCGGATGCGCGAGGATGTTCGCGAGGTGCTTCGTCGCGAACACGGGCTCGTGGCCGTTGATCCGGATCTTCAGACAGAGCGCGACGAACTGCGTGAGGAACAGATCCTCGGCGAACGTCGCCGGCTCCCACGTCGACGGAGCGACCTTGGCTCCGTCGAGAGCCTCCGAGAAGACGCCGCCCGAGACGCCGCTCGCGAATGCGAGAGCGATGGCGAGCTTGGTGCTCGATGCGTCGATGCGGGCGAGCGGCGTTGGATGGAGCAGATCGGGGAGAATCACGGGCATCTATGTATCGCGCGCGGACACGTGCGATCCGCGATTGTTCCCGAAGGTGCTCTCGGTCGCGTGCCGATCACGTGCCCGAGGAACGCGTCACACTGTAGCGAGCCGCGACGCGTCGTGGAGACGTCGAGCTTACGAATCTCGGGGATTTACGGGGGATGACGCGTTCGCCGCAGCTCGAGTATGGGGCACGACGAATGCACGAGGGGGTGCATGCGTCTCCGTCGAGGCTCCGTCTTCACATGTGCTCTCGTTGTCGTCGCTGCCGCGTGCAAGTCGGGGTCGAATGCGCCCGCAGGCACGAGCAGCGCGACCGAGCCGCCGCCCGGCTCCTCGGGTTGGGACGGCGCGTGGAACCCCCTGAGACCGCCGACGGGCTCCGCGAGCGGCAGCAGTAGCGGCAGCGCCAGCAGCGGGGGCCCGGACGCATCGCCGCCGGCGCCCACCGCCGTGCCGTACGTGCACTTCGACGTGAACCACATTCTCTCGACGGGGCAGTCCAACTCCGTCGCCAACGGCGGCACGCCTCCGCTCGACGTGATGCAGCCGTACAACAACCTCATGTTCTCGGCGGGAGTCATTCCCGCGAGCGGCTGCGACTCGCGCGGATGCACCACGTACGCCCCGCAGACGTCGTTCGTCCCGCTCGTCGAGGGCGACACGTTCTTCTACCCGGTGGAGACGATGTCTGCGCCGATGGCCAACACCGTCACGGCGCTCGCCCGCGGTCCGTACGCGGCCACCGTCAAGGATGCCGATCACGTCGTGCTCGTCAGCCTCCACGGGCGAAGCGGCAACACGTACTGGAGCCTTCGCAAGGGCGGAAGCAGCTACTTGCAGAACATCGGCTACGTCCTGCCGTTCGATGACGGCATGCGCGAGGTCGCCGACGGTTTCGCGCTCGCGACGGCCGCCGGCAAGAGCTACGTGGTGCGCGCCGTCACCGCCATCCACGGCGAGAGCGATCACTACGCGTATTCGAACAACCGCGCCGAGGTGCCCCTGCCCGGCACCGACGGCAAGAGCACGATCACGAACTACCTCGACGGCCTGCTCGAATGGCAGCGCGACTACCAGGACAGCGTGCAGGCCATCACGGGGCAGACGCAGCCGGTGCCGCTCCTCATCTCGCAGATGCATCTGTGGACCAACGTGCCGCACAGCCAGGTCGTCGAGTGGCAATACGAGGCGCACGTGAAGTCGAAGGGGAAGGTGGTCCTCGCGACGCCCGCCTACTTCCTCGGCTACGCGACCGATTGCCTCCACTACACGAGCGATTCGCAGCGCTGGATCGGCGAGTACTTCGCGAAGGCCTACGCGCGCATCGTCTTCGACGGGCTGCCGTGGGAGCCGGTGCGTCCCCAGTCGGTGACCATCGCCGCCAACGTCGTCACCGCGAAATTCTACGTGCCGAAGCCGCCGCTGGTCCTCGACACGACGCGCGTCACCAACCCGGGTAGCTATGGCTTCGAGTTCGTCGATGCTGCCGGCGCGAACGTCGCCATCACCGACGTGCAGGTGACGAGCGCCGATACCGTGACCATCAAGCTCGCGACGCCGGCGCCGGGCGGACGGCTCCGGTACGCCTTCACCGCGCCGATCCCGAACTGCCCCGGTCCGACCACCGGCGTGCGCGGCAACCTGCGTGACTCCGACACGACGCCTTCGCTCTATGGCCACGAGCTATTCAATTGGGGCGTGACGTTCGAAGAGCCCGCGCTGTAGGGCGCGCCGCCCGCGCCGCCGCGCGGCACCTCGGCTATGCTTGGTCGAGGATCGGCCGGCGTGGAGTTCAACCTCGCAACCACAGTCTCGCTCTGTGCAGCAGCGACCTGTACGTCGCTCGCCGTGCTCAGCGGATATCTCGGCCGAAATCCGGCGAGCCGTCATTTCCGATTCGCGGCGACGGCCGGCGTCGCTGCCGCGTCGTACTGCCTCCTCGATGCGGTCCTCGCCGGCCGCCTCGGAGAGATGGTCACGGTCTGGGCCGGTCGCGTCAGCGTGCTCGCTGCGAGCGTGCACGGTGCGGCATGGATCGCGTTCCTCGCGGCGTGGGATCGCCGGCGATTCTCGCGGTTCGAACGCGTGGTCGTCGTGGCCTCGCTCGTCGCCGGCGTTCTTGCGCTGGTGCCGGGCACGGCGTGCCTCGATACGGTGACGGACCGCACCGTCGGCTGGGCCGGCATCACGTATCGCGATCCGGACGTCGGGCCGCTCGCGTCGCCGATCATGACGCTCGCCTACGTGGAGCAAGTGGTAGCAACGGTGACGGCGCTCCGCATGAGCCGTCGCAATCCGCGAGCGACCGTGGTCGGCGTCGCGCTGGGCGTCTTCTGCTTCGTGATGGCGTTCGACTGGCTCTCGGCCGTCCATGTGCTCGATCTGCCTTATTTCGTGGACCCGGCGCTCGCGCTGGTCTTCCTCAGCATCGGCACCGTCGTCGTCGCCGACGCCGCGGAGAGCGCCACCAAATCGGCTGCGCTGGAGCGCGCCGGTGTGGCGCTCGCCGAGCGCGAGAATCTCGCGGCGCTCGGGCAGCTCGCTGCGGTCGTGGCGCACGAGGTCCGCAATCCGGTCGCCATCATCTTCAATGCGCTCGCCACGCTCCAGCGAGCGGAGCGCAACGAAGAGGACGCGACGCTGCTCGGGATCGTCGGCGAAGAGGCGGAGCGCCTGAAGCAGCTCGTTTCGCGTCTGCTCGACGCGGTTCGTCCCTTCGAGCTCCAGTACTCGCGCCGCGCGGCGACTCTGGTGGTACGCGCCGCGATCTCGCAGGTGACGAGCAGCGCCGGCGTGCCGACTACCCAGGTCGAGCTGGTGAGCGCGACCGCCGACGAGCTCGATTGCGACGAGATCCTCCTCGGCCAGGCCATCTCCAATCTCGTGCAGAATGCACTCGTCGCTTCGGGGCGACGCTCGCCGGTGCGCGTGCAGGCGAGCGTCGAGAAGGGCGCACGCGTCGAGGTGCTGCGCATCGAGATCGCCGACGACGGCGACGGAGTGCCGCTCGAGGCCCGCTCGCGGCTCTTCACGCCTTTCTTCACGACGCGCGCCACCGGCACCGGTCTCGGTCTCGCGCTCGTGAAGCGCATCGCCGAGGCCCACGGCGGAAGCGTCGCGTACGAGCCGCCGCCGGTCGGGGGAGCCAGCTTCGTGTTGCGCGTCCCGCTCCGTGAGCACGAGCGCGAGCCCGAGCGCGAGGAGCGCTCCACAGGTCCGGTGCCGCCGCAGGCCTGACGGGCGGAGTGTGCAACGCGCTGCACGCCTCGCCGTTCACGCGCTCTTTCCGACTGCTCGTTCGAGCCTTGAATCAAGGCTCTTTCGCGAAC
>JAXDMI010000272.1:0-2878 GCA_034666145.1 Myxococcales bacterium
GATCGACGATGCGCTTCCACGCGACGACGTGCTCCGGCAGGTACATGCCCGCGCAGCCCGGCGAGATGCGGCCCTCGCGCGATACGTCCGTCATCTCCGCCATCACGAGGCCGGCGCCGCCTGCCGCGCGCGCCGTGAGATGCGCGAAGTGGAACTCGTTGGGCGTACCGTCGACCGCCGAGTACATGCACATCGGCGACACGACCACGCGATTGGCGAGCACCAGCTCGCGCAGCTTGAACGGCGCGAACATCGGAGGCGTCGACGCGGGCGTGCTCGCCGATCGTCCGAACCAGCTCGCCACTTCGCCGGCGAAGCGCGCGTCGCGGAGCTTGAGGTTGTCGTAGGTGATGCGCTTGCTCCGCGTGAGCAGGCTGAAGGCGAACTGCGTCGGCTCGAGATCGCGATAGCGCTTCACGTTCTCGAACCAGAGCAGGCTGTCCTGCGCCGCCTTCTGCGTGCGCTCGACGATGGGGCGCCGTTCTTCTTCGTAGCTCGCGAGCGCCTTGGCGATGCCGCCTTCCTCGTTGTCGTGGACGTCGAGCGCCTTCACGAGGGCGATCGAGTCCTCCATCGCGAGCTTGGTGCCGGAGCCGATCGAGAAGTGCGCGGTGTGCGCAGCGTCGCCGAGGAGGACCACGTTGCCGTGGTGCCACGTCTCGTTCTTCACCGTGACGAACTGGCCCCACGTCGACTTGTTGGCGATGAGCTTCTCGCGCGCGCCGCTGCTCGTGCCGAGGTGCTTGCCGAAGAGCTCCTCGATGTACGCGATGCTCTCCTCGGTCGTCGCCTTGTCGAGGCCCGCCGCGAGGAACGACGCCTCGTCGCACTCGACGATGAACGTGCTCGTGTCCTCGTCGAAGCGATACGCGTGGACCTGGAACATGCCGTGCGCGTTCTCTTCGAAGTAGAACGTGAACGCGTCGAACTTCTTCTTCGTGCCGAGCCAGATGTACCGCGCGCTCCGCACGTCGAGCGACGGCTTGAACGTGTCGGCGTGGCGATCGCGGATGCGACTCTTCACGCCGTCGCATGCGACGACGAGGTCGGCGCCGCGCGTGACCGTCTCGTAGTCGGCGACGTCGGTGTCGAAGAGGATCTTCACGCCGAGCTCGAGACAGCGATCGGTCAGGATGCGGAGCAGCTCCTTGCGCGCGATGCCGGAGAAGCCGTGGCCGTCGGATCGCAGACACTCGCCGCGGTAGTGGATGTCGATCGCGGTCCAGTGCGCGAACGCCTTCGTGATCGCCTCGTGCGTGGGCGGATCATTCTCTTCGAGATACGAGAGCGTCTCGTCGGAGAAGACGACACCCCATCCGAACGTCACACCTGCCGCATTCCGCTCGATGACGGTGACGGCGGCGTCGGGTCGCGCCTTCTTGTAGAGGAGCGCGAAGTAGAGGCCGCCGGGACCGCCGCCGATACACACGACCGAGCGGGTTTGCTGGGGTTCCAAATTGCCTGTTTCCACGGGGGTTTCCGTACCATCGGGCCGGCTCGGGCACCAAACCTTCTAACCCCTTGGGACGCAAACTATGTCTCGAAGATCATACTGAATGGCCGCCGCAGCTTTGTTGTGTTGTGGCGACTATCGGCGAAGCATTCCCGCGCGCATATTTTTTGGCGATCCGATGACGCGCGGTGCGCGTACTCTAGCGTTTGGTTTCTTTATCGAGAGGAGGACTTCGTGAGAACAACATTCTTGAAGTGGATGGTCGTCGTCGGGGGCGCATGCCTTGCGACCGCGATCATTCATCCGCGCCTTGCGCGTTCTGCTGACCACCTCGACGCGCCGGCCACGACTGCCGATCACCCCGCCGACATCAATGACGTCTACGCGTTCCTGCCGAGCTCCGAGCTCGCCGCGGGCACCGCGACGCACGCCGTCTTCGTCATGACGGTCTTCCCGGCGGCTCCCGCCGACGCCAAGTTCTCCGACGCCGTCCAGTACGTCCTGCACGCCCAGAGCGGCGCGGGCTTCCCGACCACGACGGCCGACTACAACATCATCTGCACGTTCGACGCCGCCCAGAAGGCGCAGTGCTGGGGTGGAACGGACGAGTATGCGACGGGTGACGCCAGCCAGCCGGCCGGCATCTCGAGCGCAGACGGCAAGCTCAAGGTGTTCGCGGGCCTCCGCGCGGATCCCTTCTTCTTCAACCTCGACGGCTTCAAGGACGCGGTCCAGACGGTCGACAACTTCGTCGACGGCGGCACCATCACGTTCAACGACGCGGGCTGCCCGAACATCAGTGCTCCCAACGCCGGCACTCTGGCCGGTAAGCTCGGCACCACCAACGGCGCAGCCACCGCCGTCGACTTCTTCAAGAACCTGAACGGCCTCGCGATCGTCGTCCAAGTCGACAAGACGCTCGTCACCAAGGGTGGCCCGGTCGTCAGCGTGTGGGCCTCGACCCACCAGAAGTCGTGAGGAGCAAGACCATGAACCGCAAGACCATTCTTTCCGTTGGTTCGGCTCTCGTCGCGCTCGGTGTGATGTCCGTGGCCGGTTACGGCTGCGGCGACGACGACACCGCGACCCCCACGAAGGACTCGGGCACCGTCATCATGCCCGAGGCGGGTACCATGGAGACCGGCCCCATGATGGAAGCCGGCCCGATGAACCCCGCACCGCCGACGCTCGGCGCGCAGATCGACCGCCTCGGTCGGCCCGCGATCAACACCGCCCTCACGGCCACCTTCGAGACCGACGCCGGCGTCAAGGGCGCCAAGAAGGACGCGTACAACCAGGACAACGCCCAGGCTGGGTGGAACCCGAAGTACATCCCGGAGCAGGCGGGCAACCTCGCCATCTTCGACGCCCTCGACGCCGTCTGCGGCAACCAGTTCCTCGCGCAGGACGGCGGCGTCAACGCGG
>JAXDMI010000273.1:0-6081 GCA_034666145.1 Myxococcales bacterium
GTGCAACCAGAACACCCTGCCGTCTGCGGAGGTCTGCGACGGCCTGGACAACAACTGCAACGGCGTGGCGGACGACGGCAATCCGGGCGGCGGCGCCGGATGCAACAGCGGCAAGCTCGGCGTGTGCGCGCCGGGCACGACGGCGTGCTCCGGCGGCGCCCTCACGTGCAACCAGAACGTGCAGCCGTCCGCGGAGGTCTGTGACGGCCTGGACAACGAATGCAACGGCTTGGCGGACGAAGGCAATCCGGGCGGCGGCGCCGCGTGCATCACCGGCAAGCAGGGCGTGTGCGCGTCGGGCACGACGGCGTGCTCCGGCGGCGCCATCGCGTGCCAACAGAAGGTGCAGCCTTCGGCCGAGGTCTGCGACGGCCTGGACAACGACTGCGACGGCTCTATCGACAACGGCAATCCGGGCGGCGGCGCCGCGTGCATCACCGGCAAGCAGGGCGTGTGCGCGCCGGGCACGACGGCGTGCTCCGCCGGCGCCATCGCGTGCTCCCAGAACGTGTTGCCGTCGGCGGAGGTCTGCGACGGCCAGGACAACAACTGCAACGGCCTCAAGGACGAGGGCCTCGTCTGCCCCTGAGGGGGCTCGCGATCGCCCTCGCAGCGACAGGCGCCGATCCACCTCGAACGAACAGCCACTGATTTCGCGCGCTCTGGGGTAGAAGGGCGGCCCATGATCGGTCTGACCCGTCTCGAGAAGTCTTACGGCGGGCGCACGCTGTTCGAAAACGTATCGCTCCAGCTCAACGCAGGCTCGCGCTACGGCCTCGTCGGCGCGAACGGCTCCGGCAAATCGACGCTCCTGAAGATCATCGCGAAGGACGAGACGCCGACGGGCGGGAGCGTCTCGATCCCGAAGGAGGCACGGCTCGGCGTGCTGCGCCAGGACCGCTTCCTCGATGACTCGGCGATCATCCTCGACCTCGCGATGATGGGCGACACCGTCGTCTGGGAGGCGCTCTGCGAGCAAAACCGCATTGTCGATCACGGCGCCGACGCCACGAACCTCGCCGACATCGAGGACGTTCTTCGCGCGCACGACGGCTACACGCTCGAGGCGCGCGCGTCGGCCGTCCTCGAGGGCCTCGGCATCCCGCTCGCGATCCAGAAGAGGCCTCTCTCGACGCTCTCCGGCGGCTTCAAGCTGCGCGTCCTCCTCGCGCAGGTCCTCGTCGCCGGGCCCGACGTGCTCCTCCTCGACGAGCCGACGAACCACCTCGACATCCTGTCCATCCGTTGGCTCGAGACGTTCCTCGCCGACTACCAGGGCTGCGCGCTCGTCATCTCGCACGATCAGCGCTTCCTCGAGGCGATCGTCACGCACGTCCTCGACGTCGACTACGGCACGGTCGAGCTCTACACGGGCAGCTACGCACGCTTCGCGACCGAGAAGCGCGCCGCCCGCGAGCGCAAGGAGGCCGAGGTCGCGCGCGCGCAGAAGGTCATCGCCGAGAAGCGTGCCTTCGTCGATCGCTTCGGCGCGAAAGCCTCGAAGGCCAAGCAGGCGCAGAGTCGCCTCAAGCAGATCGAAAAGATCGAGGTGGAGGAGCTCGTCGAGAGCAGCCGCGCCATGCCGCTCTTCAACTTCCCGATCGCGCGTCAGAGCGGGAAGGACGTTCTCGAGCTCGTCGAGATCAGCAAGGCCTACGGCGCGAAGAAGGTCCTCGAGTCGGTATCGCTCGTGATCCGGCGCGGCGAGAAGGTCGCGATCCTCGGCGCGAACGGCCTCGGCAAGTCGACTCTCCTCAAGATCGCCGTGAAGCGCCTCGCGACCGACGCGGGCGAAGCGCGCTGGGGCTACGAGACGAAGCACGGCTACTTCGCGCAGGATCACGCCGATCTCCTGCCCGATCCGAAGTCGACTCCCCTCGCGCTGATGCAGCGCGCGTGTCCGACGGAGCCAGAGCATGTCGTCCGCGGACGCCTCGGTCAGGTCCTTTTCTCGGGCGCCGACGTGACGAAGAAGATCTCCACGCTCTCCGGTGGAGAAGCGGCCCGTGTCGTCTTCGCGCGCATCATGGCCGAGAAGGCGAATGTCCTCGTCCTCGACGAGCCGACGAACCATCTCGACATGGAGTCGATCGAGGCGCTCACGGCCGGCCTCAAAGCGTACGAGGGCACGCTCCTCTTCGTGTCACACGATCGCGCCTTCGTCTCTGCTCTCGCGACCCGCGTCGTCGAGGTCACCGAGGACGGCTTCCGTGACCGCCCCGGCACCTACGAAGACTATCTCGCACGTGAGGGCGACGATCACCTCGACGTCGACGCGGTCGTCTCGAAAGCAAAAAAGGACCGCCGCGCCAACGCCGCCTGAACGAGTGAGCGAAGGCAGCGTCAACGCTCATTCGTGCCACCCGCACGCAGCGCAAGAAGCGTCCGGTGCATGCGGAAGGTAGTTCCCCTTGTGGATCTCGTCGTCGGACGGGCAGGCCGCCGTCGCATAGCTATTCGAGCACTGTTCGAGCTTGTCCTGCGTGCACGCCGCAGGCTGCGCCAGCAATTCGGGTCCGAGGATCCTCGTGAGCTGCGCAACGTCGTCGGTGACGCAGCCATCGACTCCGCCCTCGTGCGTGGCCGCGAGCCCTTCCGGGTCGCACTCCATCCACTTCGAGCACTCGCTGGCCAACGTGAATTTCTGCAGCGCCTCCACCTTCGTGGGCTTCGACTCCTCCATCGTCGTCGAGCTGCACGCCGTCGTCGCGAGCACGAGAACCAGAGCCCAGCGCGCCGACATATCCTGCGTCTTCATGGAACGAATTCTCCTCGCGCGGTGCGCGCCAGCTCTCTCCGAATCGGTGAGATAAGGTAGGTTTAGCGCGCACCTATACCTTCACCACTCGGGTTCTGAACGCGGCCCCAAAGTGCGGGTCAACGCCTTGAAATGGCTTGGCTATACGAGCCGCTGCGGGCAGTCGCCCCCGCAGCGCATCGTCCTCAACCTCGGGTCTCGAGATGCGCGACGCTGGATCCGACCGCCTCGAGGTGAGCGCGTGAGAAGGAGCTACCAGCGCTCGAGGTCCACGCTCCGCACCGTCTCTTCGATCGGCATCGCCGCCACGTAGCCGAGCTCCTCGCGGGCACGCGTGTCGTCGACCATGCAGACGTAGCGGATGTGATCGAGCTCCGGCGCGGGGAAGGTCGTCAGACGGAACGCCCAGAGCCGCTTCAGCAGCGCCTTGCCGAACGTGTACGGGATCGGGATGCTCGGCTTGCCGAGGATCTTCACGATGTGCGAGAGCGGCAGCGGCTCCGCGCCGGCCACGTTGTAGATCCCGCGGCGCCCCGGCACGAGCGCGCGACCGATGGCGCGCACCACGTCCGATTCGTGGATGACCTGCACCATCGGATCGAAGCCGAGCAGCGTCGGGATCGTCGGAAGGCGCATGAAATTCGAGGCCGCGTTGTGCACGGCACCGACGATGTGCACGGGGCGCAGGATCACCGTCTCGGTCGCGGGATGCTTCCAGAAGAAGCCCTGCGCGAGCATGTCGACCTCGATGAGGTCGCGGATCTCGCTGAAGCGCGCGCCGCCGAGCAGCGGCGCGTCCTCGTTCAGGAACTGCGCGTTGTCGGGCTGCGGGCCGTAGACGTTGGCGCTCGAGAGGACCACGAGCTTCGGCACCTGGAACTGCGCGACGTACTCGAGCAGCTTCTGGAAGCCGGCGACGTTCCACGAATGATGCTCGGCCTGCGACGCTCGCGGGTCGTGCATGACGCCGAGGTGGATCACCGCCTCGATGGGCTCGGCGCGGAAGAGGTCCTTCAGCTTCTTGCGACGGATGTCGACCTGCTCGTGGACGACGTCCTTCGGTTTGTCGGGAAACGGACGTCGATCGACGCCGATCACGCGCCGCTCGCGATGCTGGATGCGCACGACGTGCTTGCCGAGCCGCCCGCAAGCGCCCGTCACGAGGATGGTCCCTTCGCCGCGAGGCAGCACCGGGCCGCGCGGCATGGAGCTCGGAGGCACGCTCCCCGGAGCTCGCATGCTTCCAGGCGCACGCTGCGAGCGAGGACCGTTGCTCATCAGAAGAAGACGCTCTTTCTCGCCTTGAGGCCGCGATTCACCATCGACTGGATGGTGGCCTTCACCGCGAAGACCTTCTCCTCGATGACCGCGTCGTCGTCGTCCGGGTCGCCGTCGAAGCGCATCGGCTCGCCGAAGTAGATGCGGTACCGCGTGGGCAGCGGAAGCGCACCGAAGGGGAGGAGGAGCTGCGGGAGGATAGGCATGCTGGGCATGCGCAGCAGCTTTGCGAGCGAGTCGAAGTTGCCGACCGAGATGTACTGCTCCTCGCCGCCGATCACCGCGACCGGGACGATGGGCGTGCCCGTCTCGAGAGCGAGGCGCATGAAGCCGAGCCCGAAATCGACGAGCTGGTAGCGCTTGTCGAACGACTTCGATATTCCGCGCGCGCCCTCAGGGAACACGAGCAGCGCCTCGTCGTTCTCGAGCAGCCGCTTCGCGTTCTCCGGCACGCCCACCACCTGACCGACGCGCGCGAAGAGCAGCGACACGAACGGCAGCGTCTGCGTCCACTTCTCCACCATGGCGCGGGTGAAGCGCGGCGGCTCCACATCCATGAAGAGCGCTGCGCCGATGAGCGCGGCATCGATGGGCACCTGCCCCGAGTGGTTCGAGATGAGGAGGATGCGTCCCTCGGGGACGTGCTCCTTCCCGAAGATCTCCGTGCGGAAATACTTGCGATGGAGGAACGCCACTGAGGCGAGCGCATACTTCGTCCACTGGGGATCGAGGCCGAACTCGTCCACGCCCGTGGTCGTGAGATTCAGCGGCACGCGCGCGAGGCGCTCGTTGAACTCCTCACCCAGCTTCCCGGTCATCCAGTCGTCGACACCACTGAACGCGGAGTCGATGATCCGCCGCGCCAGCGGTGCCACCGACCGGAGTCGGCCCGCCAGACCCGAGAGACGCATCAGCGAGGACGACGATGCTGCCACGAGCCCAGCTATCGCCCCGTCCCGCGAGGTGGTCAAGAGTTAGAGTCGGAACTACGCTGCGGCACCCGTGGACTTCACACGACCGAAGCCGCTTCGTCCTGGATCGCTCGTCGCGGTATGCGCGCCGGCGAGCCCGTTCGATCGCGAAGAGCTGTTCCGCGGCCTGGCCTGGCTGCGCCTACGGTATCGACTGAGCCTTTCGAGCAGCATCCTCGCGCGCACGGGTTATCTCGCCGGCGACGACGCACGTCGCAGCGCCGAGCTCGCCGGTGCCATGAAGGACCCCGAGGTCGCGGCCATCGTCTGTGCGCGTGGCGGCTACGGCGCGATGCGGATCATCGACGATCTGCCCTGGGACGCCTTCGTCTCCAGCCCCAAGTGGCTGGTCGGTTTCAGCGACGTCACCGCGCTGCACGTCAGCGCCAACGCTCGCGCTATTTGCAGTCTGCATGCATCCAACGTGACCGGGCTCGGCCGCTTCATCACCGCCGCCGAGCGGGCCTCGCTCATCCACGGTCTCGAAGGGCTGCCGTTGCCGGCCTGGACGCATCTCGAGACCATTCATCGTGGTCCGCACGGGGTCACTGCGCGCGGGCCGGTCGTCGGCGGTAACCTCGCGCTCATGGTCGGCATGGCGGCCGGCAGTCGTCTCGCGATACCCGACGGCGCCATCCTCGCCATCGAGGACGTGACCGAGCGGCCGTATCGCCTCGATCGCATGCTCACGTCGATGAGGCTCGGCGGTCACCTCGCGCGGCTCTCCGCGATCGTCCTCGGCGGCTTCACGCAGTGCGATGCCGGTCCTGACGGCGTCACCGCCGTCGAGGTGCTCACGCGCTGCACGGCTGATCTCGGCATCCCCGTCGTGGCGGGCGCGCCGTTCGGGCACGGCGCGCCGAACAGCGCGTTCGTGCTGGGCGGCGCAGCGACGCTCGACGCGACGACGCTTCGCTTCGACTGAGGCCGTCGCGTCGTCGTCGTCGCTGGGTCAGCTCCCGGGACGGAAGGGCGGGACGGTCGCACCGGCATCGGTGTGCTCCTCGTCCTCGTCGCTCGCGTGCTCGGCCTTGTCGTCGTCGACGTCCTCGGCGAGATCGTCGGCGATGACGA
>JAXDMI010000274.1:0-7322 GCA_034666145.1 Myxococcales bacterium
TTGCGAGCGCGGCGGCGCCGCTGGCGTGCGGGAGTAGCGCAACGACGGCCATCCTCGCGCCCATCACGGGCATCACGGTGCGTGCCGAAGACGTCACCGTCGGGCTTGGTTGCGGCCCCGGCAATTCGCAGATCTTCAGGTATGCGGTGATCGTGTTCGGACGGAACCCCGCGAACCTTACGGCGTTCGACACGTACCTCGCAGGCCAGATCTACGACTGCTTCAGTGACGGCCTCTTGGTGAACCTGCCCGCGAGCGCCGGCAGCACCGACTACCACCTGCAGGTCTACGCCTACAGCGCAGCGAGCTATCAGGCGGCGACCGACGCCAAGATCCGCGCGGCCGTGCTCAATCCCGCGACGCTGCCCGCGACGAACCCCACGTTCTCGACGACGTGCACGGCGACCGAGATCCCCGAGGTCCAATCGCTCGCGGTCTGCGAGCCGCTCGTGGTCGGTGCCGGCGCGGTCGGCGTGACGCCGCCCCCCGCGACGATCGACCTCGCGGCAAAATCGTTCGCGATCGGCGACGGCGGCACCGCGACGTGCGACGTCGACTACACGACGGTCCGTTATCGCGCGACGCCGTCGGTCTCCGGTGCGCCCGGGATGGCGGGGGACATCACGAACGTGCCTTGCAGCCATCTCACAGCCAATGGCGTCGAGCCGGTGACCATCGCGATCTCGCCCGCCGTCGCTCCTGCTTCCTACCTCATCGAGGTCGCGCTCCTGCGTGCGGACGGCAGTGCGCTCGGTCAGACGACCTGCAGTGCGGACACGAGCCCAGGCCTCACGAGCTCGGCCGTCTGCCAGCCTCTCCAGCCCATCCCCTAATTTTGGCCGTGCGGCGGGCGTCCTTGCGGGGGCTTCTGCGCGAAACTACAGTTTGAGGGGTCCGCGCACAGGCGCGGGGATAGGGAATCAAGAGGATGAGAGAGCCCGGAGAGGTCGTTTCGGCTGCATTTCCGCGGCCCGGTCGCGCCCTCAAGGCCGTCCTCATCGCGCTGGCGTTCTTCTCGATCGTCGGGGCCATCGTCTACAACTGGGCGCCCGGACCGCCGACGGGCGCGAAGATCTTCGGATGGATCGCCTTCGAGCCGCGCGGGTTCGTGGCCCAGCCGTGGAAGGTCTGGACGCTGCTCACCTCGGGCATCCTCACCAGCCCGGAGAGCTTCAGCCACGCGCTCTGGTCGCTCGTCGGTCTCTACTTCCTCACGAACGATCTCGAGAAGAAGTGGGGCGGCGCGCGCATGCTCCGCTTCCTCGGCCTCAGCGTCATCATGGGCAACGTGATGGTGCTCGCGGTGGACCTGTTCATGCCGATGAAGCAGCCCATCTTCCATCCCGGCATGGTGATGGGCCCGATGGCCGCCATCACTGCCACCGCGATGGCGTGGTCGAAGGAGAACGCGACGCGGCAGATCCGCCTCTTCTTCTTCCTGCCCATCAGCGGCAAGACGCTCTACTGGATCACGATCGGCTTCGCGGTCCTCGCGCTCCTCTTCATGCAAGGCACGCCGGAGGGCGCAGCCGCGCCGTTCGGAGGCATTCTCGCCGGCCTCGCGTTCGGCGGAACGCCCTCTCCGGCGCGGTCGCTCTGGCTGCGCATCAAGCTCGCGCTACTCCGTCGCAAGGGACACACCCTGACCGTCGATTCGATCGTCGGGGGCAGCGATCGTCCCCGGGCCCCGAAGCGCTCCTCGAAGGGCGGCGGCCCTCCCCTCCGCATCGTGCAGGGCGGCCTCGACGACGACGACAAGCGCAAGCCGCCCAAGGACAAGCGTTATCTGAACTAGCGGACTCCTGACGACGCGTTCCGGCCGTGGTAGCAACGACTCCGGCATGTGGAACCGCCGCCATCTGCTCGGGATCGAGGAGCTCTCCGTCGCGGACATCGACGTGATCCTGGAGCGTGCCGAGACATGGCATGCGCTCTCGCGGCAGAGCGGCAACAAGAAGGCCTCCGTCCTCGACGGTCGCACGGTGGTGAACCTCTTCTTCGAGGCCTCGACCCGCACGCGCACGTCGTTCGAGATCGCGGCGCAACGACTCGGCGCCGATGTCGTCAACGTCAGCCCGGCGCTCTCGAGCGTCACCAAGGGCGAGACGTTCCTCGACACCGCGAAGAACATCGAGGCCATGCGCACCGACGTGATGGTGGTGCGCCACGCGAGCTCCGGTGCGCCGGCGTTCCTCGCGAAGCGCCTCGATTACGCGCGCGTGGTCAACGCCGGCGACGGCTGGCACGAGCACCCGACGCAAGCGCTCCTCGACGCGTTCATCATGAAGCAGCGGAAGGGCAAGCTGGCCGGGCTCGTCGTCGCGATCTGCGGTGACATCGCTCACTCCCGCGTCGCTCGCTCGAATGCGCTGCTCCTGGGGAAAAAAGGCGCTGAAGTACGCCTCTGCGCGCCTGGCACGCTCATGCCGATGCACGCCGAGACGCTCGGAGCCACCGCCCGCGTCGTTCCGCGCATCGACGAAGCCGTGGAGGGCGCCGACGTCGTGATGATGCTCCGCGTCCAGCACGAGCGCCTCGCCGGCGCGATGATGTCGACGACGCGCGAGTACGCGCGCACGTTCGGCCTCAACGCCAAGGTGCTCGCGCGCGCCAAGCCCGATGCCATCGTCATGCACCCGGGACCGATGAACCGCGGCGTCGAGCTCGATACGCGCATCGCCGACAGCGACCGCAGCGTGATCCTCGATCAGGTCGAAGCCGGCGTCGCCGTGCGCATGGCGGTCCTCGACTTGCTGCTCGGTACGCAGGCGTCATGACGCTGCGCGGTCGGTCATGACGCTGCGCGGTCTGCCGGCGGCGCGCGGCGAGAGACCGGCGGGACCTCTGCGGAGCGGTTCGGCCCCGCTGGGCGTGTTCGACTCGGGGCTCGGCGGCCTCACCGTGGTGCGCGCGTTGCGAGCGGCGCTGCCTCACGAGAACATCGTCTACCTCGGCGACACCGCGCGCGTTCCGTACGGCACGAAGGGGCCGGCCACCGTGACGCGCTACGCGCTCACGTGCGCGAATCACCTCGTTGCGCGCGGCGTGAAGGCCATCGTCATCGCGTGCAACACGGTCAGCGCGGTCGCGCCGGAGCGGCTGCGCGTCGAGCTCGATCTGCCGGTGCTGGGCGTCATCGAGCCGGGCGCGCGCGCTGCTGCGGAGGCCACGCGCGTCTACAAGGTCGGCGTTCTCGCGACGGCGGGCACCATCGCTTCGGGCGCCTATCCGCGCGCGGTGTCGGCTTGCTCGACGCGCGTCGAGACGTATGGCCAGGCCGCGCCGCTGCTCGTGCCGCTCGCCGAAGAAGGATGGACCGACGGCGAGGTCCCTCGCCTCGCCGTGCGTCGCTACCTCGAGCCGCTCGCGCGCGCCGGCGTGGACGTCATCGTGCTCGGCTGCACGCACTATCCGCTGCTCTATTCGGTGATCGAGTCCGAGGCGAAGGCGCTCCTCGGCGACCACGTGCAGATCATCGACAGCGCTCACGCGGTGGCGCGCGAGGTGGCGACGTTCCTCGAGACGCGCGCGCTCCTCCGCGATGCGTCGCTCGGGCCCGGCTCCGTGAAGCTGCTCGTCACCGATCTCCCGAAGACCTTCGACGAGACCGCGGCGCGCTTCCTCGGCAGCGAGGCCTCCGGCGCCGAGCAGGTCGATCTATGAGCGAGCTGCCGGCGCGCCTTTCGTTCCTCGACGCTCGCGCGAAGGCGCGCGCCGTCGCGGCGGTGCAGGCGTTCGAGGCGCAGACGTCGGCGGAGCTCGTCCTCACGGTGAAGAAGCAGGCGCGCTCCTATCCCGAGGCGCACCTCCTCTGCGGTAGCGTGCTCGCGTTCGGCGCGCTCGTCTTCCTCCTCTTCTATCCGATGGACTTCGACACGCGCATGATGCCGGTCGATCTCCTCGTCTCCTTCGCCGCCGGCTACGGGCTCTCGCGGCTCCTTCCGCCGCTGCTCCGGCTCGTGGTGTCTGCGAAGAAGCGGCGCGAGACCGTCGAATGCGCGGCGAAGGCAGCCTTCTTCGATCTCGGCGTGGGCCGCACGACAGGACGCACCGGCATCCTCGTCTATCTCGCGGTGCTGGAGGGCATGGTGGCGATCGTCGCCGACTCCGGTGTCACGAACGAGGCTCGCAAGGCCGCGAATGACGCCCGCGCCGCGCTCGAAGCGGCGTTCGTGCGCCTCGATGTGAGCGCGTTCGCGGCCGCCATCGAGAGCCTCGGCGCCTCGTTCGCGCCGACGATGGCGCGCTCCGAGGACGACGTGAACGAGCTCTCGGACGAGGTCGCATGAAGCGCCTCGTACGCGCCATCGGCCGGCGGGACCTCGCGACCATCGTCGCGTTCGTCGCCACGGCCGCGCCGATCATCGCGGCGATCGTCTGCACGAGCGCCCTCGCCGACGCGCGGCCCGGCGGCGGCGGCTCCTTCTCCGGGAGCAGCCGATCGAGCGGAGGAGGCGGAGGTGGCAGCCGATCGAGCGGCGGCGGTGGCGGGAGCGGTGGCGGGAGCAGCAGCGGAGGCGGCGACGCCATCGCCGCGATCATCGCGCTCTGCTTCGAGTACCCCGCGGTCGGGATCCCGATCGTCCTCGTCCTCGTGATCATCGTCGTGATACGGGCGCGCGCCGGCAAGGCCCTCCAAGGCACCGAGTGGTCCTCGGGCGTTGGCTCGTCGATGGGCTACACGCCGTCGCAGGGCTACGAGCCGCCGGTCTTCTCGCCGATGCCCCGACCGGAACCGCTGCGCGGAAAGCTCGAGGCGCTCCGCCGTACCGATCCCGGGTTCTCGGTCGTCGTCTTCGAGGACTTCCTCTACTTCCTCTACGCGGAGATGCATCGCGCGCGCGGCGCAGGCGCCGGCGAGACGCTCTCCGCCTACGTCGCCGACAACGCGCGCGGCGCGCTGCGCAACGACGGACGCATCCAGGAGGTCACCGGCATCATCATCGGCTCGATGACCTACGAGGGCGTCGACATCGATGCGAGCGGAGGCACGCAGCTCTCGGTGCTCATCGAGTCGAACTACGTGGAGCGCTACCGGCCGCAGGGCGAACAGCGCTACTACGTGAAGGAGCGGATGCGGCTGGTCCGTGCCGCGGGCGCCCGCTCTCGTGAGCCGGGCAAGGCGCGCACCCTCAACTGTCCGAATTGCGGCGGGCCGCTCTCGGCGATGCGCGGCATCACGTGCAGCTACTGCCACACGACGGTGCCCCAAGGGACGAAGGACTGGGCGATCGCGAGCATCGACGTCCTCGAGCGCGAGCCGAAGGGTCCGCTGCTCACGTCGAGCGTCGAGGAACAAGGGACCGCGCTGCCGACCATCACGTCGGCGAGCGCGCAGCCGGTGTTCGCGCAGATCGTCGCGAAGGATCCGCAGGCCACCTCCTGGCAGACCCTCGAGCATCGGATCCGCCTTGTTTTCCAGGAGTTTCACGCAGGCTGGGTCGCACGAGACCCGGCGCGCGTGCGTCCGTTCGTGAGCGACAACTTGTTCCAGTCGCAGCTCTACTGGATCGATCTCTATCGCAACGCACGCTGCATCAATCGCACCGACGGCTCGCAGATCCTGCGGCTCGAGCTCGCGAGCGCGACGACCGACGCGTACTACGACGCCGTGACGGTGCGGCTCTACGCGACGGGCCTCGACTTCACCGTCTCCGACGACGGGCGTCTCCTCTCGGGCAGCCAGAGCCGCCCGCGCGCCTACTCCGAGTACTGGACGATGATCCGCGGCGCGCAGAAGAAGCGGACCGACAAGAACGAGCGCCAGTGCCCGAGCTGTGGCGCGCCGCTGAAGATCAACATGACCGGCAACTGCGAGTACTGCGCCGTGAAGGTCACGAGCGGCGAGTACGACTGGGTCCTGTCCCGCATCGAGCAGGACGAGGTCTACACGGGCTGAGCGACCGGCACGCGAGCGCGTCGCTCGCTCGAAGCGTCCGGGCATTGTAGCCTCGGGGAGTGAGAACCAGCACCTGGGTCGCCGGCTTCATCGTCAGCGTGATGGTCGCGTTCGCCGCGCTCTCCTGCGGTGGAGGGGGCCCACCCACCGCGGCGCCCTTGCCGCCAGGCTCGAGCCTCAATGGTTGGCTCGTGGCAACGCTCGGCGGAACGCCCGACGCGAGCGTGACGATCCGGCCTCAGGCCGCTCGCACCGATCCGTACTGGGGGCCGCTCGTCGGGCGCGTGCTCGGCATGCGCGATCATCGCGGCGACATCATCTCGCACGGCTCGGGCGCGACCGTCTTGAATGCGCAGCAAATCGACCTCCACGTCATCTACCGGGACCCGCTGGGGCTGTCGGGAAAGTCGAAGCCCGACCCGCGCGCCATCGGTTGGCTCGGCGTGATCTACGGCGCGGTCCCCTTCGATCCTCTCGCGGTGCGCGACGGCGACGGTCGCCCGCTGTTCGCCCCGCCGTTCCGGATGCCGTCGGGCGTGCTCGTGTTCTTCGCGAGCCAGCCGTACCTCCAGACCTTCGGGCCGATCGCGCCGACGGCGTTCCTCTTGCCGAACGGTACGTATGTCGTCGCCGACCAGACCACGGCGCCGCGCGTACAGGGGATGCTCGCGCAGAGCCCTGCGCCGCCGCCCGCGCTCGAGATGCCGCCCGATTCGCTCGGCGGGATGACGTTCGCGGTGACCTCGCTGCGTTTCGTCGACACGCGGTCGGCCGCGGGCGCCATCACGCAGGGCATGGTCGCTGCCGGCCTCGGCCTTCGCGGCGGCAGCGGCGGCTCGGTCGACGCGTATGCGAGCTATGGGTCATCCGATGACGCCCAGCGCGGCTACGAGGCTCTCCAGCGAGAATGCGCGAGCAAGCCAGACTCGTGCTTCTTCTCGCCCGGTCTCTTCCGTGACGCGCGCGCCTCGCGCGACGGCAGCCGACTCAACGTATCCCTCGCCTTCACCGACAAGCTGCTCAGCTCGATCCAGTCGCAGGCGGACGGACTCCAGCCGTAGAGCGCGCGCTCATGCCTGCGCGACGAGAGCGCGGAGATCGCGCGTGTCGAACGGCTTCTCGATGAGCCCGTTGGGGACGCCGAGCAGGAACGCCCGCACGACGTCATCGAACGTGCCGCCCGTGAGGAAGACGAAGCGGTGCCCGAGGTCCGGTCTGGATGCCACGGCGCGGCGGTAGACCTCGACGCCGGTCATCTCCGGCATCATCAGATCGCACAGCACCACGTCCCACGGGCGTTCGTCGAAGAGCGCCAGCGCGGCCTCGCCGCGACTCACGCTGACCACGTCGTGATCGCGCCCGAGAATGCGCTCGATCGTGCGCCCGACCTCGATCTCGTCGTCGATGACGAGCACGCTCTTCC
>JAXDMI010000275.1:0-7601 GCA_034666145.1 Myxococcales bacterium
TCACCTTCGAGCTCGGGACCGGCGCCGTCTACGCGGGGCACTCTCCGTTCAAGCGTCGCTAGCCGAAAGGACCATGATTCGTGGGCGAATCATGGTCTTTTGTAGCTCCTCGCCAGGTGGGGCGGAGGCCTTCGGCGCTCACGCGCTGAGCCTCGGCCGTCGCCTTCGGCGAGCCGTGCTGCGGAAGGCCGAGAGACGAATTGGCACACGGGCGAAAAGGCTCGTGTACTCTCGTCTTTGGCGCCGCTCGCCTTCTGGATGAAACCGATCGAGGACCTTCTGAAGAACCTCGGGAGAGCCGAGGTGCTCGAGTTCGGGCTCGTGACCAATCGGTTGCCGAGCGTCAACATCGGGGGAAAGTTCGAGCCCGTCGACGACGAGGCTCCTACGACGGATGTCCTGTTGCAGATGCTCGTGACGATGGGCGGCAGCCGCTACGTCGAGCAGCTCAGCGAACGACCCGTGCAGTGGACGACGCGCCTCGACGGCGTCGGCGTGATCGCGGTCGCCGCCATCATGCGCAAGGACGTCGTGCAGGCGAGGTTCACGGTTGCGCGTCGCGACAGCTCGGTGTCGGTGTCGAAGGCGCCGCCCGCCATGGCGCAGCCGTCGGGCGCGCCGCCGCAAGCCGCGTCCAAGGATCAAGCCGGCGCCGAGCTCCGTCGCACGCAGCTCGGAACGGGCGGCCCTCAACCGAACCAGTCTCCGTCCGCCGGTGCCGTGGCAGTGAAGGGCGCGCAGAGCTCCGGCGCACAAATCGCGGCGGCACCGGTCACGGGCGCCGCGGGTCAGTCGTCGGCTGGGCAGAAGGCTGCGCCGGTCGCCATGCAGAGCCAGCCGCATGCGCAGGTCGCCAAGGCCGCGCAGCAGACGCAAGCGATGCCGGTCGCACCGGGTGCAAGCCCTGCGGCTCCGTCTGTCGCGTCCGGCGCGTCTGGCGCGGCAGGCACGCCTGGCGCGCCTGGCTCTTCGCCGAGCGCCGCGGCCGGTCCGCTCGCGGGGGCGGTTCCGCCGCCCGACGATTGGGACGACGACGACGAGCCGACGGTGCAGACGTTGTCTCCGCCGGTCGCGCCTCCGCAGCAGCTCGCGCAGGCGCACGCCGCGCAGCAAGCGGCGCAGCAAGCGGCGCAGCAAGCCGCGCAGGGCGAAGACCCGAAGCCGAAGCCGGCGCGCAAGCCGGGTGAGGTGCCGTCGCTCTCGCCAGCGCAGCCCTCCGCCGAAGATCACAAGGCGGCCGAGGACCGCAAGGCGGCCGAAGACCGCAAGGCCGCCGAGGAGCGTGCCGCCGCGGATCGCAAGATCGCCGACGAGCGCAAGGCCACGGAGGAGCGCGCCGCTCACGAGCGGAAGATCATCGAGGAGCGCGCTGCTGCCGAGCGCAAGGCGGCCGAGGACCGCAAGAACGCGGAGGAGCGCAAGCTCGCCGAGCAGCGCAACGTCGCAGAGCGTGCCGCGCAAGAGCGCGCTGCCGCCGAGCGCGCCGCTGCCGAGAAGCGCGGCGCCGTCGAGCGCGCCGCTGCCGACCGTGCTGCGCAAGCCGAGCGCGCCGCGATCGAGCGAAAGGCAGCCGAGCGCGCGAAGGTCGAGCGTCGCATCTCCACGCCGACGTCGGTCGATGCCGTCGACGTCGAGATCACGACGTCCGACTCCGGCACGCGTCCTATTTCCGGGGGCGGGGCCGCCGCGGGCGGGGCCTCCGTGGGCGCAGGGGCCGTGGCTTCGAAGACGGCAGCGGCCGCGCATGCTCCGGAGCTCGAGCTCGATCCCATCGACAACACCGTCGAGCTGACCGCGCCGCCCGCGAACGCGCTCGTGCAGCAGATGCTCAGCCGCGCCACCGCGCCGATCGCCTCCAACGCAGTGCCGTCGGCGATCCCGTCGACCACGCCGTCGGCCGCGACCGTCCCCGAGAAGGATCGCCCGCGCACCGACGGCGCGCTGATCTCGTTCCTCGCGATGGCGGTCTCCGCGCGCGCCACCGACATCCACATCGTCGCGGGTCGTCCGCTCCTCTTGCGCGTCGCGACCGATCTGCTTCCTCGTACGCAGCCCGTCGAGCCCGAGCACGTCGAGCGCATCGTCCGCGAGATCGTTCCGGTGCGGCTCCGCGAGACGCTGGACACCAACGGCTCGTGCGATTTCGCCATCGAGCACGCCACGCACGGACGCTTCCGCGTCCATGTCTCGCGCCAGCGCACCGGCTTCAAGCTGAGCATGCGCGTCATCCCGCGTGAGGTCCCGACGCTCGCCGCGCTCGCGCTGCCCGACGGCGTCGGCGCCGCCGCGAAGTACGGTCAGGGCCTCGTTCTCGTCACCGGCCCCGCCGGTCACGGCAAGACGAGCACGGTCGCCGCGATCGTCGACCTCCTGAACCGCGATACGACGCGTCACGTCCTCACGATCGAGGACCCCGTCGAGTACGTCCATCCTCGCAAGCGTGGCCTCATCAGCCAGCGCGAGGTCGGCGGACACGCGCGCTCGTGGGGCTCCGCGATGAAGGCGGCGCTCCGCGAGGATCCCGACGTGATCGTCCTCGGAGAGCTGCGCGACGCCGAGACGATGCGCCTCGCCATCGAGGCCAGCGAGACCGGCCACCTCGTCATCGCGACGATGAACACGCCGAGCGCGGCGAAGACCGTCGACCGCGTCATCGATCTCTTCCCGCCCGCCGAGCAGCCGCAGATCCGAACGAGCGTCGCCAACGCGCTGCGGCTCATCATCGGACAGCGGCTCGTTCCCAGCGCCGATCGCACGCGCCTGCACGCCGCGGTGGAGCTCCTGCCATCGTCGATTGCACTCTACACGTTGATCCGCGATGCCCGCACGTTCCAGATCCCGAGCCTCCAGCAGCGTGGTCGCGCGCAGGGTGTCGTGCGTCTCGACGAGTCGCTCGCGGAGCTCGTTCGCGCGCAGAAGGTGACGCTCGAGGTGGCGAAGCAGTTCGCCGAGTCCGCCGAGCAGCTCGAGGCGCAAGCGACGCGCAGCGTGCCCTCCGCGGTCGCGAGGAAGGGCTAGCGCGTGGCGAAGATCGATCCGCTCTTCGACGAGCTGATGAAGCGAGGCGGCAGCGACCTCCACCTCGGCCCGGGGTATCCGCCGCTCGCGCGCATCCGCGGCGAGCTCGTGCCGCTCAGCGAGAAGACGCCCGACGCGAAGGAGCTCGAGGACGTGCTCTTCGAGCTGCTGTCACCGGCGCAGCGCGCGCGCCTGCAGTCGGAGCTCGATCTCGACTTCGCTCATGCGCACAAGACGACGGCGCGGTTCCGCGCGAACTACTTCAGCAAGACGACAGGCCTCGGCGCGGTGTTCCGCCTCGTGCCGAATCGCGTGCTGACGCTCGCCGAGCTGAGCTGCCCCGAAGTTCTCTGGCGCCTCGCGGATCGACGCGCGGGCCTCATCCTCGTCACCGGCCCTTCGGGCTCCGGCAAGTCGACGTCGCTCGCCGCGATGCTCGACCACATCAACAAGACGCGCGCGTGTCACATCCTCACCATCGAGGATCCGATCGAGTTCGTCCACGAGCCGCTGCGCGCGCAGATCACGCACCGCGAGGTCGGCGTTCACGCTCCGTCGTACGCAGCCGCGATACGCAGCGCGGGCCGCGAGAATCCCGACGTCGTGCTCATCGGGGAGCTGACGTCGATGGAGACGATCAAGCTCGCGCTCCAGCTCGCGACCACCGGCGTCCTCGTCTTCGCGACCGTCCGCACCAACGGGGCAGCCTCGACGCTCGAGCGCATGGTGAACGTGTTCCCCGCGGAGGAGCAGCCGCAGATCCGCAGCCTCCTCGCGGAGGGCCTCGGCGGTCTCGTCGCGCAGCAGCTCATTCGCACCGCCGACGGCAAGAGCCGCGTCGCAGTCCACGAGATCCTCATCGGCTCGCCGGCGGTCTCGGCGATGATCCGCGAAGGCAAGACCGCGCAGCTCGCGAACGTCATGCAGTCGGGACAAGCGGCAGGCATGCAGACGATGGACATGGGCCTGGAGCGCCTGCTCACGTCGAATCGCATCTCCGCCGAGGACGCTCTCGACCGCGCCGTCGACCGCGAGGGCTTCGCGCAGGTGATTGCGCGCGTGCGCCCCGATCTGGCTGAAATCCTGGGCTAGAGCGCTTACCCGCTTACCGCGCGAGCTCGGCTTTCAGCTTCGCGGAGAGCGCGGCGACGTCCGGGATGGTGAGCCGGTCTGCCTCCATGTCGAGCTGCATGCCGTAGCGCGTCGCCACGCCGAAGATCGCGATCGGCGGGATCCCGAGCTGCGCTTCGAGCTCCGCGCCGAGCTCGGTCCACGCCATGAAGCGACCGCCGCTGTCGTTCGCTTCGCCCCACGTGTTCAGGATCATGAGCACCTGGTTCGCGAGCCGCGTGGGGCTCGGGCCGGCCGAGTACGTCGCGCGATGCTTCGTGTCGATGTCGCGGAAGCGCGCTGCGAGTGACTTCAGCAGCGTGGCGATCCACGGCTTGAGCGCTTCCATCTCGCGATCGAGGATGGCCGACGTCACGACGAGCACGGTGGTCGGCTCGGTGGCGACGACGGTGGCCGTGCGCGGGCCCTCGGTCATGATGGCCATCTCGCCGAAGACGGCGCCGGGACCGATCGACATCAACGTCTCGGTGCCCGACGGCAGCTCCTTCTGGATGTCGCAACGTCCTGCGACGATGATGTACGCGGCATCGCCCTGCTCGCCCTCGCGAATGATGGTGGCGCCGGCCGCGAACGTCTTCCGCGGGAAGTCACCGCCGCCGCGCATGAAGCGAACGAGATCCTCGCGTAGCGCGAGCACGCTCGGGTAGCGGTCCTCGGGCTTCTTTGCCATCGCGCGGAGCACGATGCGCTCGAGCTCCGGCGGCACCGCGCCGTCCTTGGCGATCTTGCGCGGCGCGGGGAACGCCGCGGACACCGCGAGGCTCAGCGTCTCGGTGCGATCGGAGCTCGAATAGGGCGGCTGGCGCGTGACGATCTCGTAGAGGAGAGAGCCGAGGAGGAACACGTCCGATCGCGTGCACAGCTTCGCGCGATCGCCGCGAGCCTGCTCCGGCGACATGTAGCAAGGCGTTCCGATGACGGAGTTGTCGGTGGCGGACGCGGCGGTGGGGCCGGCGGGCTTCGCGCTCGGATCCGGCGCCGAGGCCGGCGAGCCTTCGGCGGCGATGAGGCGCGCGATGCCCCAGTCCATCACGTAGACCTGGCCGAACTCACCGACCATGACGTTGGCCGGCTTGATGTCGCAATGCAGGACGCCGCGACTGTGCGCGAACGCGAGCGCGTCGCAGACCTTCGTCACGATGTCGAGGAGCGCGTAGAGCGTGGCGGTGTCGAGCGGGCCCCGGGGCAGCGCGCGTATCACGTCGCCGAGCGTCTGGCCCTCGACGAGCTTCATCGCGAAGTAGAGGCGATCGTTCTCGCGCTCGCCGATGTCGTAGACCGGCACGATGTGCGGGTGATCGAGGAGGCCGGTGAGCCGCGCCTCGCGCACGAACATGCGCACCGCGTCTTCGCTGGCGCGCAGGTGGCCGTGCAGCGTCTTCAGGGCGATGCGCCGATCGAGCGCGCGATCGACGGCGATGTCGATGACGCCCATGCCTCCCGACGCGGCGCGCGACTCGATGTCGAGCCGCTGCGACGGCGGGCGGCGGATCTCGTCGAGCACTGCATCGAGCGGCGAGGCGGTGGGCACGATCAGCTCGCGACGCTCGGAGAACGCCGGCGGATGGCTCATGCCTGCCGTCGAGCCGAGACGCGGCTGATACGAGTCGGGCACCACCGACGTCCCGCTGGGGATGGCGCTCGCGGAGTCCGGCGTCAGCGGCGCCACGACGACGGTCGCGTCGGCGCGCTTCCGGTCGGGCACCGTGGAAGGTTGGGACGGCTTGGCTCCGGCCATCAGCCGAGCGCCTTCCGAGCGTGCGAGCCGAAGTCGTCGAGGAGACCGCGCGCGAGCATCATGGACACGCCCATGATGGGGAGCTGCGAGTTCACGCCGATGCTGGTGGGCAGGATGCTGCCGTCGATCACGAACAGGTTGTCGACGTCCCACGTCTCGCCCGTGGGCTTCACGACGCCGGTCTCGCGTGCCGTGCTCATCTTCGCGGAGCCGAGGGGATGGAACGCCATGCACTCGATGCGGCTCGCCGCGAGGCTGTTCTGGCCCGGTGAGAGGAAGTCGAGCTCCTTCGGCTTCTTGATCGTCCCCATGCCGAAGATGGGAAGGAGCACCTCGCGGGCACCTGCTCCGAAGGCCATTTTGCCGAGGATCTGGATGGTCTTGAGCAGACGCTCCTTGTCGCGCGGGATCATCTTGTACGTAACGAGCGGCTCGCGCGAGAGCCAGCGACGCACCTGACCGCCGCCGTCGTCGTGGACCATGCCGCCGAAGAACGCGAGGTTCGGGATGTTCTTCACGAGGCGACGATGCTCGCGACCGAGACCAGGGAACGCGGCGGCGAGCACGTTGACCGCCGAGTAGACGCCGTTGAGCCAGATGCCTTCGTTCCAGTAGTGATCGGAGTAGACGCTCTGCAGCGCGCCGTCCCAGCCGTCGACCGCCTCGTCGAAGAGCGCGCCGATGCGGACCGCGGGATGGAGCGTGAGGTGCCGGCCGATGTGGACCGAGTCGAGGCCGCTCTTCCGGAGGAGGATCGGCGTGTGCATCGAGCCGCACGCCACGACCACCACCTTGGCGCGCACCTCGAAGGGGACGCCGGGCTCGCCGGTCACGCCGTCGAGGAAGCGACCGCGGACGCCACGCGCCTTGCCGCCGGTGATGTCGATCTTCTGGACGAGGGCGTCGGAGACGACGGTCGCGCCGTGCGTGACGGCGTCGGGGAGGAACGACTGATCGACGCTCATCTTCGCGCCGTTGGGGCAGCCGAAGTTGCAGCGAGCGGCGCCGCGGCAGCCCTGCGTGTTGCGGCGCATGCTCTTCATCTCGACGCCCAGCGAGGCAGCGCCCTCCACGAAGAGCTCGCTCGCGCGGGAGCGCATGTGATGCGGCACGGTCTCGACGTGGCAGATCCGTTCCACCTCGGAAAAATAGGGGTCTACGCCCTCCGGCGTCATGCGGTCGAGAC
This sequence comes from Myxococcales bacterium, assembly GCA_034666145.1. Taxonomy (GTDB): domain Bacteria; phylum Myxococcota_A; class Polyangia; order Polyangiales; family Polyangiaceae; genus Labilithrix. The sequence continues at coordinate 7,074 of JAXDMI010000275.1, forward strand.
CGAGGTCGTCGCTCCACGTGTGGAGGACCTCGTCGGGGATGCGGAAGCAGACGGCGCCCGTGAGGACGCTCGAGCCGCCGATGCACTTGCCCGCGAGCAGGCTGATGAGCGGCGTGTCACCGACGCCGAGCGCCACCGACATGCCGGCCTCGCGCGCGAGGCGCCGGAACGACTGCGAGGGAGGGAGCGCGCCGTATTCCTGAGGCGTGTAGTGCCCGCCTTCCTCGAGGACCACGACGGAGCGTCCGTCGCGCGCGAGCTCGCGGGCAACGACGGCGCCGCCGGCCCCCGATCCAATCACGACGACGTCGACGTTCGCCGAGAACGGCGCCGTCTGCTCGCGTCCGCGCAGCACCGCCATCCGCGGCGCAGTGGACGGTCGGTGATGAAGCTCGTGATCGAACCCCCGATCGTGCCCGTGGCCGTGGCCGTGCCCGTCCCCGATCTCCCTCTCGGTCTCGCTCTCGTTCATGATGCGATCTTCAGGTGACGCTTGCGCTCGAATCCCGGATAGCCGAGCCCGCGGAG
>JAXDMI010000276.1:0-3395 GCA_034666145.1 Myxococcales bacterium
CGAGTCCGCGATGGACGCGGCGCGGGCGTCGGGCGCGAGCGAGGACGCGATCTCGAAGATCCAGCACGTGCGCGACGAGAGGAAGGCCGCCCTCGACCTGTGACGCTCACGCGCGCGGCCTCGCCGCGTTGACGACGAGCGCCGCACATATCGGTGCGAACGACCGCCGCGAACACTGAGACGACGCGACGCAGTGCCTATAAAATAGGCGTTTCGTGCGAGCGTTGCGGTATTCGTCCGCTACGTTCGAGGGGTGAGTCACCGCGAAGACGGTCGGGCGAGCTGGCATCCTGTGGCGCGGGCAGCGGCGGGCAGCGGCGCCAAGGGCTTCGGAGAGTTTCATCGCTCCGAGCTGCAAGGAGGCGCACGTCCGAGCACGGTGCTCGCGCGCAAGCCTCGCGGAACGATGGCGCACGAGGCGAGCGACGTCGGCGCGAGACCCATCCTCGGTCGTTCGCGTTCGACCGCCAACGCCCTCGAGGCGGTGGGCCTTCCGCCGGGCTCGTCGATCCCGCGCCTCACGCGCTCCGTGAAGAGCCTCACCGCGCTGCCGCTCGATCCGCGCGCGGCATTCGTCGCGGGGCAGATCGACGGTCACATGACCGTGCAGAACATCCTCGACCTCGGGCTGATGACACGCGCTGAGACCGTCGGCGCGCTCGACCGCTTGGTAAAGCTCGGCGTCGTGGTCTTCGCTTGATCGACTGACTCGTCACTCGAAATCACGCGTCGTCTTCGGTGAACGCGCCGGCGATCCACTCGATGACGAGCGCGCCGGATTCGTCGCGCGTGACGGCGGCGACGTCGATGCGAATGCGCTTCACCTCGGGCATCTTCGAGATTCGCCCTTTCCAAAGTGCGCGCACGCCGCGGAGCAGCGTTCGTCGTTTCGTGCGCGAGATGCTGGCGAGCGGCTTCTGGAACGAGCCGGGGCCGCGCGCGCGCACCTCGACGACCACGACGAGGTCGCGCTTCTTCGCGACGAGATCGAGCTCCAACGCGCCGATGCGCAGGTTCTGCCAGAGGATCCGGAAGCCGTTCGCGCGCAGCTTCTCGGCTGCCGCTTCTTCGGCTTCGCGACCGAAGCCGGTCGCTACGCGCACGCCGCGGACGCGTTCAGCGCGTGGCGCACTTGTTCGTGTTCGGGTCGCAGTCACCCTGGTTGCACGCGGTGTCCTTGTTGTAACCGGTGTTGTTCAGGATGCAGTACGAGCCCGTGAGGCCTTCGTTACCGGCGCCGATCGACGTGACGAGCGGCGTGCAGGAGAAGCCGTCGGGACACGAGCAGAACGTCTCACCGCTGGGCTGGTTGCCGTTGATGTCGGCGCAGCGGCAGGAGCAGTAGACGGTCTTGTCGGCCGAGCGATCCTTGCACTGCGGCGCGACGAGCGCCTTCTTGCGCGGGTCGCGGAAGCTCGCGGCATCGGTCGGCACCGTGAGGCCCGTGATCTTCTGCGTGGCGTCGCCGGGGACGTGGCAGTCGGCCGGCGGCGCGCCGCTCGGCGGAACGCCGTCGACGCTCTGGCCGTACGTGCACGACGCGCGTCCTCGGAAGTGATTCACGAGGCAGATGCGCGTCCGGCACTGGAAGCTCTTGGACTCGACGTTGACTTCCTTCTCGTCGAAGCCGAGGAAGCTCGGGTCGTACTCCTGCTCTGGAGTGCAAGGGTCGCCAACGCCTTGGTCCTGGCAGCCGGGGCTGGCCGCCACCAGCAGGAAGAGGCCCGAGCCCAGCAGGAAAGACGTCAAAATCGCACGCGTCATTCTGGGGCGGGACGGTAGACGTTTGGTGAGCAGACCGTCAAGCGTGTCCTTCGTCATGTGCTTCGCGGGGATGATGGCCGTGACGATCACACTCCGTCGCGTGGCCTGCACCTGCGGGTGATCACCCGCAGGTCGTCTCCAACACGTCCCGCGTTCGGAGAGTGCGCGTCGCCGGCCACCCTGGACTAGCGTGCGAGGCCGTGTCGGGGCCGGACCGGATCCAAAGCGAAGACGTCGTCGCGTGTTCTCTCGGAGGAGAGTCTCGCGCGGAGGCGTGCGGATGCATGGGTCACTGTGCGCATTCGGATCTGTGGCCAAATCGCCTTGACAAACGCGAATTAGGCTCCGTAACATTCCGCGGCCCGCCGGTATTATCTTGGTAATTTCATTCACCTTTTCGACGTCACCTCGCGACCCGTCGTGTCCGGCATCGTCGATTTCCAACGTCCGCTTTCGCGATTCCTGATCTCGCGAGCTCCACTCGCGCGCACGCCGCTAGCTCGAAAGCGTCGCCTCTGCGCGACACCCTCAGTCCGCCTCACTCCCTCACTCCGCGTTTTCCAACCGCCGAGGATCCCCCGAATGCGTCACTCCTTTTTGCGCAAGCTCCTCATCGCGTCGGGCACCACGTTGCTGTCGCTGTCGCTCATGAGCTCGCAAGCTTCTGCGCAGAAGCCGAAGCCCAAGCCGCCCACCGCCAAGCCGACCGGCAAGCCTGCTGGCAAGCCGGGTGGAAAGCCCGCGGGCGGAGGTGACTCCATCGAGCTCGACGAGCCCGCTGCACCGAGCGGCGACGGAAAGAGCACGCCAAAGGCGGCCGACACCGGCCCCGCGCCCGTCGCAGGTCAGATGACCGAGCAGGCGGCGCAGGCGAAGCGTCTCTTCGACGGTGAGAAGTGGGGCGATGCTTCGCTCGCTCTCTATCGCGTCTACAAGGGCGAGACGGGCGACGACGAAGGCAACAAGCAGCTCGCGCAGTACCACCTCGCGATCTCGCTCTATCGCCTCAAGTTCTATCAGGCGGCGTACGGCATCTTCTCCGAGATCGCCGACAAGCCGAACCACCTCAAGTTCAACGAGACCTTGCTGTGGCTCGCGAAGCTCGCGACCGACCTTCCCGAGCCCGCCGACATCGTCGAGCGCGTCGGCAAGTACAACGACGCGGCGATCGAGAAGTTCAACAACCAGAACCAGCGCGAGCTGTACTGGCAGCTGAACTACCTGCTCGGCCGGTACAAGTACCGCAACCGCCAGTACGAAGACGCGCTCCGCCTGTTCTCGAAGGTGAGCCGCGAGTCGAAGTACTACATCAAGGGTCAGTTCTTCTCCGGCATCAGCAACGTGCAGGTGCGCAAGAGCGTTCCCGCGGTGCAGTCGTTCCAGAAGATCGTCGGCGCGATCGACGAAGGCGTCGAGGGCATCGAGGACGAGGACCGCATGAGGGACCTCGCGTTCCTCTCGATGGCACGCACGTACTACTCGGCCTCGGTTCGCCTCGACGAGAACAACGCGCCGACCATCGACAGCTCGAAGCTGAGCGCCGCGGTCAAGTACTGGAACAAGGTCGACGTCGGCAGCGAGTACTGGCTCGACGCGCTCTTCGAGGAGTCGTGGGCCTACTTCATGGCCGG
>JAXDMI010000277.1:0-2542 GCA_034666145.1 Myxococcales bacterium
CGAAGCCGTTCTGCGCGAGCCACGTCTCGAGCGCGTTCGGATCGGTCGCTCTGAGCTGCACGGTCTCGTACGGACCCACCACGTTGTGGCTCGTGACCTCGACGCCGGCCTCCCGCAGAGCGCCTGGTGCCGACTGCGCCTGGGCGCTCGTGGTGCTCGAACATCCGCTTCCCGTGCGCGGGGGCGTCACGGGCGGGCAGCTCGTGGGCGGCGGATGAATCGTCGTCGCCGTCAATCGATGGAGCCCTTGGAAGATGCTGTCCGCACTGAGGGCGACGCGAACCGTCCCGGAGATCGGCAGCACCCACGCGAACGACGAGGGCTCGCCGGAGTACGAGATTTGATCCCAGAGCGTCGACTCCTGCTTCGTGATGCCGAGGATCATCCGATGGTCGGTGACGACGCTCGGATTCTCGTTCGGGTGCGGTGGCGGATGAAAGCAGCCGCCGCACGCACGCGCGTCGTGCTGGAGCAGATAAGAGAAGAGGAGCGCCGCGCCGACCCCACCAGCGGCGCGCAGCGACGCGTTCAGCATCCTCTCTTCCTATCACCGGCGGCGCCTTCGCCCGAGTCCCAGCCCTGGGCGCGGAGAGCGGGGGCCTCGAACAGCGAGAATTTGGACACCGCGCGAGCCCGCATGGTCCGATCGGGAAGCCATGAAATCCTCTCGATCGAGCTTCTTCGTTGGTTCGCGTGGTTCGCGGTTGATCGGCGGCGCGTTCACGGTCGCCTTGGTGTCGCTCGCGATCGAGCGTGCCGCCCTCGCCGACGAAACCGCAGCGCCTGCGCCCGAAGCGGCGCCGCCCGAAGCGACCGCACCGCTTAACGAAGTGGCGCCGATGCCGCCGCTGCCGGAGGCACTTCCGCCCGTCCCGGCAAGTACTCCGGCACCTGGGGCTGCTGCTCCGGCCGCCGCTCCCGCTCCCGCGCCCGCATCGTCGCTCGCAGCGCCGGCCGCCGATCGTGACGTCGCCGAGTCGACGGCGCAGAGCCTCTCGCTCTTGCCGTGGGAGGCCGACGTACGCGCAGGCATCCACACGACACCGATCCTCGAGTACGGCGGCGTCGGCGCCAGCATCGACGCCGGCATGCGCAAGCTCGGACCAGGCACGCTCGCCCTCGGCGGAGGCCTGGACTACTTCTTCTGCGGAACGACGTGCTCGTCGACCCCGCTCGCGTTCTCGCAGAAGCAGCTCGCGTTCGAAGGGCGCGTCTCGTACCACCTCGCCGTCCCGCACGCGCCGCGCGTCGACATCTATCCGCTCATCACCGCGGGCTTCATTTCGTCGCGCGCGTCGATCAAGGTCGGCGACAACAGCGAGTACCGCGCGTCCGACGTCACGCCCACCGTGAGCTTCGGAGCCGGAGCCTCGTACTTCTTCGCCGAGCGCTTCTTCGTCGGCGCCGAAGCGCGCTTCCGCTACGCGGCGGGCTCTTACTCGTACGAGCTCGCGAGCGGTCCGGCGAAGCCCTTCGACCACACGGGCGTCGATCGCTGGAGCTCCAGCACCGTCGACCTCGCCGTGGCCGTCGGCGCGCGCTTCTGACCGAGCTGCGGCGAGACGCTCAGCTGTTCTGCGCGAGCGCGGTCTTCAGCTTCGCGGCGCGATCGAGGTGGTAGGCCACCGCGCCCTGCATCGCACGGATGGTCTCTTCGAGACGGCGCGCCACCTCGCGATGGGTCTTGGCGGCCTCCTCGCTGTGCTTCGCGTACTCCTCGAGCTCCTTGGCGAAGACGTGGAACTCCTCGCGCGTCTTCTTGTCCGTCGCCATGGCGGCGGTGGCGCGGAATTCGGCGGCCTGCTTCTCGTTGTCCTTTGCTGCCTTGTCGAGCGCCGCGGCGTCGGCCACGAGGGAGTCCTTCGCGGTGATGTCGCGAGCCACGATGGGCTGGAGCGTGGCGGCGCGACCCTCGTGCAGCGCGATCTGCTCCTTCACCTTGGCGATCATTTGCGGCGTCCACACCAGCGGTACGGCGTGCTGCCCTGCGACAGGTGCGGGAACATCGGCATACGACGGAGCGGCAACAGCGAACGATGCGAGTGCGAGAGCGACGGCGACAGTGCGCATTGCGAGCTCCTTGGCGTGGCAGTGGGTCGAGGATGGACGCGAAACCAGGGAATGAATTCACTGGAAAATAAGGGTTTTCGTCAACTTTCTTTTGGCGAGCTCTCGGTCACGAGACGATAGACTGTTTACGCTTCGTGAGGCGTAGCAACGAGATGGAAAGTCCCCCGGATATCCCCGCTGGGATTCCCCGAGTCGGGGAAATCTTCGCGGAAAAATATCGGATCGAGAGTGTTCTCGGTCTCGGTGGAATGGGCGTCGTCCTCTCCGCCACGCATATCCATCTCGAAGAGCGCGTGGCGATCAAGCTGCTGCTCCCGGCCATCGCGCAGAATCCCGAATACGTCGCACGCTTTCTCCGCGAGGGACGCGCCGCCATCAAGATTCGCAGCGAGCACGTCGGTCGGATGATCGACGTCGGCAAGCCCGCGGTGGGCTCGCCGTATCTCGTGATGGAGCACCTCGTCGGGAGCGA
>JAXDMI010000278.1:0-2563 GCA_034666145.1 Myxococcales bacterium
GCGGACCCGCCGCACGTCTCGCGCAGGACTGCATCAAGAAGGTGGAGGTCCTCGAGTACCCGGAGCTCGGCATGGAAGCCGTTTGGAAGATCGAGGTGGTCGACTTCCCGGCCTTCATCGTGGTCGACGACAAGGGAAACGACTTCTTCGAGTCGCTGACCGGCGCCGGTGCCGGCAAACGTGCGCTGCCGCTGAAGTAGGCGACGCGATCGTGTCGTGAGCGTGCACTGTGTGGCGTCACTGCCCGCTACCCCGGCTACGCGGTTTCCGGCGTGGACTGTTCACGCACCTCGTCGTCGAGTGGGGTCTCGTGCGACCCGATGCCAGCAGGCACGCGCAGGTGCCTGATTCTTCGAGCCCTCGACGGCGCGCCGTCCGCGCCGTCGCGTCTCGTCGTGGCAATACGTCTCGTAGCGGCAGAATGGCGTAGCTCGAGCGTGTTCTTTCTCGCGCGGCCCGTCGTGGGAACGGCAATTGAATGTGAGGCTCTTCGTGGCTTCATCCGTCTCAGCGATCGTTCAGAGCGAGGAGCACCCGTGGCTTCCCGCCAGCCATGCGCCGTTCGCGGGGAAATACACCGTGGAGCGCATCCTCGGGCAGGGCGGCATGGGCGTCGTCTTCGAGGCGCGCCACATCCGCCTCGGCCAGCGCGTCGCGATCAAGGTGCTCGGCTCGGCGCTCCGTGAGTACCCCGAGCTCGTCGAGCGCTTCGAGCGTGAAGCACGCGCCGCCGGCTCGCTGACGAGCGCGCATGCCGTCCGTATCTTCGACATCGACGCCACCGAGGACGGAACGCCCTTCATCGTCATGGAGCTCCTTGCGGGCCGCGACCTGTCGACGATCGTCGAGCGCGACGGGCCCCAGCCGGTCTCGCGGGCGGTCCGCTGGCTCATCGAGGCCTGCGATGCCATCGCCGAGGCTCATCGCCTCGGGATCATCCACCGCGACCTCAAGCCGTCGAACCTCTTCCTCACCGACATCGAAGGCCGCCAGCTCGTGAAGGTCCTCGACTTCGGCATCGCCAAGCGCGTGTCGACCCAGGAAGCGCAGATCACGCAGGCGGTCGCGCCGCTCGGCACGCCGCAGTACATGTCGCCCGAGCAGGTTCGCTGCGCGAAGGACGTCGATTCGCGGACGGACGTGTGGTCGCTGGGCGTCACGCTCTACGAGATGATTTGCGGTCAGACGCCCTTCGCGCACGAGTCGGCCTCGGCGTGCATCGCGGCGATCGCCGCCGATCCCGTCCCGGATCCGCGCACGTACCGTCCCGACCTCAGCAAGTCGTTCGCGAACGTGCTCCTCAAGGCGCTCGCGAAGAACGCGAACGATCGCTACCAGACCGTCGGCGAGCTCGTCACGGCGCTCGCGCCGTTCTCGCTCGAGGACGACGAGGGCGACGAGGCGCTCGTGTCTGCGGTGCGTCGCGCGTACGTGCTCGCGCAGAATCCGGTCACGGCGCGCGATCAGGCCACGCTCGACGCGGTGGAGCACGCTGCGGCGATGCTCGGCGCAGAGCCCTCTTCGGCTCTGCTTTCGCCGTCGCCCGCCCCCGTCTCCGTCGATTGGCGTGGCCGCTTCGAGTCGCGCTCGGATCGCACGGTTCCGCCGGTGATTTCGCTCGCGAGCATCGCGCCCAAGCGTCACAAGATGCGCTCGACGATCGCCATGGCGTCGGCCGCCGTTCTCGGGCTCGCGGCGCTCGTGCTCACGCCGCACTGGGGATCGTCGGACGACGCGCCCGCCCGTTCCGCCGCCGTGCACGTCGCGCCGTCGCCGGTCGTGGAGCTTCCGTCGACTGCCGGACACGTCGCGGTCGCTGCGCCGGTCGAGGCGGCTGCAGTCCTGGCGCCACCCACGACGGCCATCGACGCGGCGCCTGCCGCGATGCCCGTCGCGCCTGCGCCGATGCCGCTCGCGGCTCCGGTCGCGCGCGTCGCCGTCGCGATGGGCTCGAGCGCGCTCGACGCGAAGCACTTCGCTCCGGCGCACAAGGGCGAAAAACCCGTGCTCGCCGCCGCGGCCGCTCCCGCGCGCAGCGGCGTGCACGGCGGCCTGTCGAACCCGGGCTTTTGAGTCTCCCGACCCAGGGTCGTCGAGGTTCCCGACCCAGGGTCATAAGCCGCCGAAATGACCCAGGGTCATGCGCCGCCGAAATGACCCAGGGTCGGGAGCCGCCGAAATGACCCAGGGTCGGGAGGTCAGAAGGTGAGGGCGGCGGCGGCCATCGCGCCGCCTGGGAGCGGGGCGGCGTCGACGCGGAGGGCGCTCGCGCGCGCGGCGCGAGGTGCATCGGCGCGTTCGCTGTTCTTCACCAGGAGGTACGTGCCGAGCGCGATGCTCGCGATGCCGGCGCCGCCGACGATCGCGCCGACCACTTGCTTCGTGTTTCCACGGCTCGCGGCGTCGTAGGCATCGCGGCGGAAGGCGGCGGCCTCGGGCGTCTCGGCGATCGTCGCGGTGGTGCCGGAGCACGCTGTCGCATCGCACCATTGCCGCATGCTCGCGTCGCGCTGGGAGATGTCGCTCGACGACGCCACGAAGAGCACGACACCGCCGATCACCG
>JAXDMI010000279.1:0-15130 GCA_034666145.1 Myxococcales bacterium
AGCGAGATCCCCGCGCAGACCGAGGTCGATGCCCGTGACCTCCGCGACCTGCAGGACACCGCGCACGACGCACGGCCCATCGACGAACGGCACCTACCTGCCCCGGCGCCGTTACAGATCGCCGCGCGCTACGAGATCGGCACGCTCCTCGGCGAAGGCGTCATGGGCGAGGTACGCGACTGCCGCGATCTCGTGCTCGATCGCTCGATCGCGCTGTAGAGCATCCGCCCGCATCGGCATGCGCGGCAGCTCGAGGCGCGCTTCATCCGAGAGGCCTGCGTGCAAGCGCAGCTCGAGCATCCGTGCGTCGTGCCGGTCTACGAGGTGGCACGCGACGACGCCGGCTCGGCGTACTTCACGATGCGCAAGGTCGACGGCATCGCGCTCGACGAGGTGATCCGCCTGAAACGCGCCGGCGATCGCGCGATCGACGCGAGCTTCACGCGGCATCGACTGCTCACCGCTTTCGCGCAGGTCTGTCTGACCATCGACTACGCCCACTCGCGCGGAGTGCTGCATCGCGATCTCAAGCCGGCGAACGTGATGTTCGGGGACTTCGGCGAGGTCTACTTGATCGACTGGGGCGTCGCGAAGCTCACCGCCGACGACACGACCGCTCCTGTTTCTTCGGCAGGCGCGACCGTCGCGGCGCCGGGCGACAAGACGCAGGTGGGCTCTGCGCTCGGAACGCCCGCGTACATGGCACCGGAGCAGCTCGCGGGAACGACCATCGACGAGCGCGCCGACGTGTTCTCGCTCGGCGCCCTGCTCTTCGAGATCCTCACCCTCGAGCAGCTCTTCGACGAGGCAGCGCTCACCGCGCGCGTTCGCGGCGCTCATGCGACGTGGGATGCGCGGCCGAGCGTGCGCGCCCCCGCCATGCAGGTGCCGCCGGAGTTCGATCGCATCTGCGTGCGCGCCACCGCCGAAGCCGTGCAGAAGCGCTTCGGCTCTGCGCGTTCGCTGCACGATGCCATCGAGGCGTACCTCGGAGGCGAGCGCGATCTCGAGCTCCGTCATCGGCTCGCCGCCGAGCACCTCGCGCGCGCCGAGGCCTCGCGAGGCAGCGATCCCGACACCGCGCTCCGCGAGGTGAATCGCGCGCTGGCGCTCGCTCCGGGCGATGCGCGCGGCCTCGAGCTGCTCGTCGAGCTCTTGCGCCACACGCGCGAGGGTGCCGCCGGAGTCGCGAAGGCGAAGAAGGACGTGGTCTCCGAGACCATCGAACGCCTCCGTCGCGCGCAGCCGCTCGGTGCGCTGCTCTTCGTTGCGCCGTGGATCACGGTGTATCCCGTGATGCTCGCGCTGCGCGGGTACTGGAGTCCGTGGCTGGCCCTCGCGACGCCGCTGGCGTGGGTCATCGCGGGAATCACCATCCTCGTCGATCACCGCCAGGGCACCCAGGAGCGAGTGATCTATCCCACGGTCGCGCTCATGACCGCCGTCGCGATGACGTCGCTGGTCTTCGGGCCGCTCTTCGTGATGCCCGCCCTCGCGGCGACGACCATCGGCAACCACGTCCTCGTGAGCGCGAGGCACCTTCGCATCATCAGCGTCGTGATGGTGTGCGCGGCGGTGGTGGTGCCGACGCTCATGGCCTGGCTCGGCATCCACGACGTGTATCGCTTCGAGAGCGAGACCACGTTCGTCCTCCATAGCGTGTTCGAGCGGATCCATCCGCCGAACCTCAGCGCCACGCTCACCGTCGTCGATCTCATCATGCTGATCTCGGCGGCGGTCTTCGCCGGGCAGTTCCGCGACGAGATCGAGCGTGCGCGCACTGCCAATGTGCTGTTCGCGTGGCAGCTCTCGAAGCTCCTGCCCGCGTCGCCGTCCAACGCCGACGTCACCGCTCCGGTCAGCGCTCGCTCCACCAACACCGCGACGGCGGAGGTCGAGCGGATCCTCGACACCGAGATCGACGTCGGCTCCGGTCGTGCGCTCGCCGGACAGACGAAGCATTCCACGCTGCGCGAGGGTCATAGCGACGGGGACGACGCGACCGCGCCGCCGGCGCTCCTAGCGCTCGAAGGCCCGCGTTACGCGGTCCGCGGTCCTCTATCGCTCGGTCCCTCCGCGAGCGTCGAGCGCTGTCGCGATCGCCTCATCGGTCGCGACGTGGCGATGAAGCGGCTGCGACCCGAGCTCTGCGGGCGTGCCGACATGGAGCCGCGCTTCACGCGCGAGGCCACGCTCCAAGCCCGCCTCGATCACCCGGCCGTTCCGCCCCTCTACGACCTCGGTCGCGATGCACGGGGTCCGTGGTTCACCACGAAGCTGGTGCGCGGCTCGTCGCTGGCCGAGCTCTTCGCGGCGGGAGCGGCCGACGAGCACGTGCGTCGCCGTCATCTCGCGGCGCTCGCGCAGGTGTGCCTGGCCGTGGATTTCGCGCACGATCGTGGATGCGTGCATGGTGCACTCGATCCACAGGCTATCGTCCTCGGCGAGTTCGGCGAGGTCTACGTGACGGGCTGGAGCGAGACGAAGACGGCGCCGGCGCTAGAAGGCGCTTCCTACATCGCGCCCGAGCAAGCGGCGGGCGGGCGCGTCGATCCGCGCACTGACGTGTTCTCGCTAGGCGTGATCCTCTACGAGACGGTGGCGGGTCGGCCGCTGTTCGCGGGCGACGCGCGCTTCTCGTTGGTCCTCGGCAAGTACGACGCGCGACCGTCGGCGCTCCCCGGCGCATCGGGAACGACGCCCGCGCTCGACGATCTCATTCGCCAGGCGACGGCGTATGCGCCGGACGATCGCCATGCGTCGGCACGCGACGTCCACGACGCCATCCAAGCCTTCCTCAGTCGCGACCGCGACGACGAGGTGCGACGCTCGCTCGCCGCCGAGCGCATGGCGCGCGCGGAGAAGAGCGCCGAGCTTGCGCTCACGCAGCACGATGAGCCCTCACGCATCGACGCGCTTCGTCAGCTCGGACGCGCGCTCGCGCTCACTCCCGATCGCGCGCCGGCGCTCCGGCTCCTCGAGAAGCTCGTCGCGTCGCCGCCCTCACCTCTTCCAGCAGAGGTGGTGCGCGAGACCGCCGCGCAGAGCTGGGCGATGTCGAGACGCGCCGCGGGATCCGTCGCCAAGGTGTACGCGCTTGCATGGCTGGTGGCGTTCCCGCTCGGCGCGCTCGCGATGGGGGTCCGCGAGCCGATGTCGGTGGTCGCCATCGCGCTCGCGTGGGCGGTCGCGGCGGCGACGCTCTACGTCCAGCACGTGCGCGGCGCGGAGCCCGCCCGGGTCCCGTGGCCGTCGTTCGCGGGTCTCTTCGCGGTCGGCGTGACGTCGCTCCTCTTCGGCCCACACATCCTCGTGCCGACGCTCGCCATCGCGATGACCATGGGCTACGTGCTCGGCGGTCGCGTCGCGTGGCGGAGGCGCATCGTCGCCGCCGGTTGCGCAGCGGTGCTCCTACCCGGCGCGCTCACGTGGCTCGGCGTCCTGCACGCCTATGGCGTGGCGGGCGACACCGGACGGCCCACCATCATCTTGAAAGGGGCGGTTCATCATCCGCCGACCCTCCTCCTCTTCACGCTCATGGCGGCGAACCTTGCGGCCGTGCTCATCGCGGCCGCTTATGCCGCGCGGTTCCGCGACACGCTCGAGGCAATCGAGGCCGAGACCCGCGCCAAGGTCCTCGCGCTTTCGCGGTTGGTTGCCTAAAAGACGCACTTCACGAGGATTGGTTGACACCGGCCTGTTGCGCGGTCCTACTGTGCGCCTACGTGCGGCTACTTTCGTCTGAACACTTCGGTTTCGCTCGAACGACCGCTTTTTTCTGCTCTCAAGGATGAATCAAATGGCTGAAGGCACCATCAAGCGGTTGACGGACAAGGGTTTCGGTTTCATCGAGACCGGCACCGGCAAAGACCTGTTCTTCCACATGTCGGCTTGCGAGGGCGTCCGTTTCGAGGACCTCAAGCAGGGCCAGCGTGTCTCGTTCACCGAAGGCGAAGGCCCCAAGGGACCGCGCGCCGAGAACGTGAAGCCGCTCTGAAGCGGTTTTCGTCTCTGTGAAGGTAGACCGGCGCGCTCCGCCCTTGCGGTTGCGCGCCGGTAGACCATCCTTATCGAGATGCGGTCGGCACGCGGACAGCTCGGGCTCCTGAGCGGAGTGACGCTGACCTTCCTCGGACTTCTCGGCCCGCTCACCGCGGCGCCCGGATGCGGAAGTGACAGCGCGGCGGACTCGGCGGACGCAGGAAGCGACGCCCCTCGCCTCACCATCGAAGGCGGACCGGGCGACGACGCGAGCTCGTGCGCGCCGGGCGAGGCCTCGTGCAACGGCACGTGCATCGACGTCACGCACGACGACGCGAACTGCGGAGCGTGCGCGACGACGTGCACGGGCGGCAAGCACTGCTCCGCATCGACGTGTCAGGTATCGAAGATCGAGCACGTGGTCCTCATCGTCCAGGAGAACCACACGTTCGATTCGTACTTCGGCCGGTACTGCACCGCGCCCGCGGGCTCGAACCCCACGTGCACCGCCGGTCCGAGCTGCTGCGAGCGCGCGCCCGACCAGGAGCCGCGCGGCGCTTCCCCGGTCGTCCTCGACGACGCGAGCAACTTCGCGAGCGACCGCGATCACACGCAGGCGTGCGAGCTCCAGCAGATCAACGGCGGCAAGATGGACGGCTTCGTCACCGGCAGCACCGGGGCCGATACGTGCGTGGGCTCCGGTCCCAGCTGCTCGAGCCCCGACAACTTCGGGCTCGCGAGCGCCACGACGGTCGGCGACTACTGGACGCTCGCCGGACAGAACGCGCTCGCCGATCGCTGGTTCCAGCCGGTCGCGGGTGGCACGTCGTCGAACAACATGTATTTTGCAGTCGCGCACTTCCAGTTCCCCGACAACACGTTCGTGCCGAACGCCGTCGGCACGCCGAAGGGCTGCATCCAAGGCGCGTGCGGTAACGCCGAGCTCGTGACCTATGCGGGACGCCCCACCATTGCCGACCTCCTGCTCGACGGCGGCAAGACGTTCAACGTCTACGCCGACGGCTGGGCGCACGCGAAGTCGCAGGCGCCTGCGTGCGAGAGCATTCCCGACGATTGCCCGTATTCGTCGGCCACGCATCCGATCGCCGCGCAGGCGTGCAAGCTCGACTCGAGCGATCTGCCGTTCGTCTACTACGAGCGCTTCGCCGGCGGCGCGAACATCAGCGACTACAACGAGCTCGCGAGCGACATCGTAGCGAAGAAGCTACCGAGCTTCGCGTACGTGAAGGCGCGCGAGTTCCACAACGAGCATCCCAACGTGTCGACCATCAAGGACGGCATCACGTTCGTGAAGAACACCCTCCAGCTCATCGAGAATTCGGGCTACGCCGACAGCACGCTCGTCCTCCTGACGTGGGACGAAGGCGGCGGGTTCTTCGATCACGTGGCGCCGCCGGCGGGCATCGACACGGATACCTCGGGAAACGTGGTGCCGTACGGCACGCGCGTTCCGCTGATGGCGATCGGGAAGTTCGCGCGCAAGGGCACCGTCTCGCACGTGACGATGGAGCATTCGTCGGTGGTGCGGTTCCTCGAATACAACTTCCTCGGTCCGGTCGGACAGCTCGCCGCGAACGACGCGAAGGTGAAGAACATCGGCAGCCTGCTCGACCCCGCGCAGACCGGCATTCCGATTCCCGAGTAGCAGCGAACTAACGAATCAGCGAATTCCGAATCAGCGCGACAGCGGGAGGTGGCGCACGAGCGACGCCGCTGCGTGACTGGTCGCCACGCGCAGCTTCGTGCCGAGCTCGCGACGCAGCTGGCGATCCTGACCGATACCGAACGCGATCCCGAACGCCATCAGGAAGACCAGCCATGGCGTGCGCGACTTCGAGCTCGCACGCGACCTGCGCGACCTGCGCGGGCGACCTTCGAGCACCAGCGTCTCGTCGGCGCGCGCCGGCTCCAGGTCCGACCACGGCAGCGCCGGATCGGCGGACGTCCGCGGCGTGAGGAACACGTTCGGCTCGTCCGGCGGTGGGACGCGGCCGATGTTGCGCTTCGCCACGACGACACGCGGCGGACGCTTCTCGAGGTCCCTCATGATCTGGAGGACCATCAGGCGATCCCACGCCATCGGCGGACGCACGAAGATCTGCGTCTCGACATCGGCCTCGGAGTCACGTGGGTTCCTCCGACCCACGGATGCGGACATCATCGCCATGCGTTGCTCCCTGTCGACGTCTCGTCGTGCAAGGTCCCGGCCGGCGCTCGGCGTCTCGCTTTCCGCGCTCTCCAGTCCTCTATGCGGCATGCTCCCCGCCCCCGTCTGCGGGGCATCCACCGCATGGTCCGAGGTATGTATGCCGCAACGAGCCTCGGCGGCCCCCGACGAATCGCGCCCCGGCGACCACCAACCGTCCTCTGGTGACGACGAGCCGACACACGCGATCGGCCTATTTTTTAGGGCGGCGGACGCGTCCAGCGTTCGCTAGGTTCGAGGGCCGTGAACGAGCGCAGCAGCGAGGCTCAACCCCAACGACGGCACTGGCTGACCGGCATCGCCGTCGTCGTGTTCGTCGTGATCATCGAGATGATCCCGCAGCTCGTCTCGACACGCACACACACGGGCACGCGTCTCGTCTACTGGCTCTTCGAGACGTCGTTGGTCGTGGCCGCGCTGTCGGTCCATCACCACTGGGGAATGCGTCGCCGCATCGGCACGTCGCGCATGATGGTGGTGAGCCTCCTCATCTCCGCGGCGGTGGGCGCGGCGTGCGCGATGCTCTTTCTCCTCCTGACGACGCTCCGCCTCGCGGCGGCGCCGCGCGGGTTGTCGTCGTTGCGGAGCATCCTCGCCTACGGTGTCGTCCTCGGGCTCGTGCAGTGCGGAGTGTGGGCGCTCGGCTTCATCTATCCGTTCGCTACGGAGGACGCGCGCCTTCGCGCGCTCGAGACCGAGAAGCTAAAGCTCGAGACCGAGAAGCTAAAGCTCGAAGCCGACAAGCTGAAGCTCGAGGCCGACACGCTCCGCGCGGCCGCCGAGCTCGCGCGTCTCCGCTCGCAGCTCCAGCCGCACTTCCTCCTCAATACGCTCAACGCCATCGCCGGCCTGGTATCGGCGCAGCCGCGTGAGGCTCGCCGCCTCGTTGCGTGTCTCGGAGATCTCCTGCGCGATTCGCTGCGCGACGCGAGCGAGATGCAGACGCTCGACGAGGAGATCACCTGGTTGCAGCGCTACGCCGAGATCCTCGAGGCGCGCCACTCGGGAGTGCTCACGTTCCGGTGGGAGATCGCCGACGACGCGCGGGGCGTGCTCGTTCCGCGGCTCCTGCTCCAGCCCCTCGTCGAGAATGCCGTGAACCACGGAGCGCTGCATCGCGCGGAGGGCGGCGAGGTGATCGTTCGTGCCGAGGTGAGCGACGGCTCGATCGCGGTCATCGTCGAGGACAACGGACCCGGCTTCGCTCTCGATGCGCCGCCGCGCTCCGGCGCGTTCGGCCTCCACTCGGTACGACGCCGTCTCGAGCTCCGCTACGAGCGCGCCAACTTTGCCGTCGTCTCCACCTCCGAGGGCACGCGCTGCACGGTGACCGTGCCGCGGGTCGTCGACTCCGAGCGTCTTCCGCTCGCCGAGGCTTCGTGAGCGCCCCGATCACGACACATCCGTCGAAGCTGCGCGCGCTCGTCGTCGAGGACGAGTGGCCGGCGCGCAATTACCTCGTGGAGCTGCTCGAGGCTTCGAACCTCGCCGACGTCGTGGGTGCCGTTGCAAATGTCGACGAGGCAAAGCAGGCCCTCGGAGGGACCACCGGGCTCACCATCGACGTTGCGTTCGTCGACGTTCGGCTCGCGGGCGACGGCGATGCGGCGGGACTCGAGGTGGTGCGGAGCCTGGCCGGAAAGCCCGAGGCCCCGATGTTCGTCTTGGCCACCGCGTTCGAGCATCATGCCGTGGAGGCCTTCAGGCTCGACGTCGTCGACTATCTCCTCAAGCCGTTCAACGAGGAGCGCGTCGAACAATGCCTCATGCGCTTGCTTGCGCGACGGCCGCTCGTCGCGAAGCCGGTGGCGTCGACGCGGATCGTCGCGCGTCGCGGAAAGACCCTGGTTTTCTTGGAGCGGAGCGAGGTCTGGGCGTTCGAGGCCGCCGATCGGCTCACGCAACTCCACTCCGAGCACGGCACGTTCGACGTCGACCTGACGCTGTCCGTCATCGAGGCCTCGTTCGGGCGAGGCCTCATGCGTGTCCATCGTAACTGGCTCGTCAATGCCGCGCACATCCGTGAGCTGGAACGCGACGGCCGCGAGACCATGATCTTCGTCGGCGCCGGGCTCGGCGCCGACCGCCGTGGCCTCACGATCCCGGTCTCACGCGATCGGGCGCAGGCCATGCGCGAAATGCTCCTGGCGACGGCCACCGGTCTCAGACGCTCCTGAGCAGGATCGTCGTTGCCATTGCCGACTTTTTTCCCGCTGGTGTGATCGATCCTCTTCGTCGCGAGACACCAGAAGTAGTCACCATGCAGAGCACCTCCCCATCCTCCACCTCGAGTACCCGGATCACGATGCGCAGCGCCCGGCGCCCGCGTCATGATCCGCCGCGCGTGCTCGTCGCCGAGGACGACCGGGACATGCTCGACATGCTCGTCGAGATCCTCGGTCTCGAGGGGTACGACGTCCAGCCGGCGACCGACGGCGGACGGCTGCTCGTCGCGCTGACCAACAGCGTGAAGTGCGGATACGAGGAGGGCGTCGACCTCCTCATCTCCGACATCCGGATGCCCGTGTGCAGCGGGATCGAGATCGTGGAGAACCTTCGCGCTGCGCACTGCTTGGTCCCCGTCATCCTGATCACGGGCTTGGTCGACGAGCGGACGAAGATCCAGGCGGCGCGCCTCGGCGCGGTGCTCCTCGAGAAGCCGTTCGCCTTCGATGCGCTGAAGAACGCGATGATCGAGCTCCTCGGCATGTCCGGAGAGGTGCAGTGATCGCCGGCCGAAGAGCACACGTCTGGGGACTCGCGCTCTTCCTCGCTGCCGCGTGCAGCGACTGCACGTCCGGAACGACCGTAGCTCCCGCGGCCCCCGGAGCGGATGCGGACGCTGGCGCAGATGCCTCGTCGAGCGCGGAGCTCGAGCAGCCGCCGAGCGTCGACATCCTGACGTTCCAGTACAACCTCGCGCGCACGGGCGTCACCGCGGCGGAGACCACGCTGACCCCGACGAACGTGGCCTCGGGAGCGTTCGGCAAGCTCGCGTCGTGGCCGGTCGACGGATACGTGTACGCCCAGCCTCTCTACGTCTCGCATCTCGTCACGGCGAGCGGTGAGCGCGACGTGGTGTTCGTCGCGACCCAGCACGACAGCGTCTACGCGTTCGATGCAGCCTCGACGACGACCGAACCGCTCTGGCTCGTGTCGTTGCTCGTGAGCGGCGTGGTGCCGGTGCCCAGCGTGGACACGCTCGTCACGGACATCACGCCGGAGGTCGGCATCACCGGCACACCGGTCATCGATCGCGCGGCCGAGCTCCTCTACGTCGTCTCGAAGGCGAAGCGCGCAGACGGGACCTACGTTCAGCGCCTTCATGCGCTACGTCTCGCGGACGGAACCGAGAAGCCCGGCGCGCCCGTGGTGATCGCCGCGCAGGTGCCTGGGACCTGGACGGACGCGAAGGACGGCGTGCTCTCGTTCGAGGCGCTCCGCCACAACCAGCGAGCGGCGCTCGCGCTCATCGGCGGGCGCGTCATCATCGCGTGGGCCTCCCACGGAGACACCGAGCCGTATCACGGCTGGCTCATGGCCTATGACACCGCCGATCTGTCGAGGCCTCCCGCTGCGATGGTGACGACGCCGGATGGTCTTGCGGGCGGCATCTGGATGGGAGCGAGCGGTCCGACTGCCGATGCCGACGGCAACATCTACGTCGCTTCGGGCAACGGTCTGTTCGACATGGATGACGACGGAGCGCGCCAGAATTACAGCCTCTCGGCGCTCCGGCTGCGCCTCGACGGCAACGCGTTCACGGTGAAGGACTTCTTCTCACCGCACGAGACCGGCGACCTCAATGCCGGTGACCTCGACTTCGGGACGTCGGCGCCGATCCTTCTCCCCGATCGCTCCGCGGCGCCGCTGCATCGACTCCTGGTCGCCGGCAAGACCGGCCACATCTACGTGCTCGATCGCGAGAACCTCGGCGGATACGACAGCGAGACCGACCACGTCGTGGAGGTGCTCGACACGCATACGTACTTCCTGATCGCGAATCCGGTCTACTTCAACGACGTCCTCTACGTGCTGCCGCACAAGCAGCCGCTCATGACGTTCGTGACCGACCGGGAGACCGGCCTCTTCGAAACCGAGCCGAACGCAATCGCGCCGACGTGTCCGACGTGCTTCGACCGGGGGTCGACGCCGTCGATCTCCGCCGACGGCACCAACAACGGAATCGTGTGGGTGCTCGACAACACGGGCTACCAGAAGTCGGTGCCCTCGATCTTGCACGCGTTCGATGCGAGCGACATCTCGCGCGAGCTCTACGTGAGCCCGACGAGCAGTCTCGACAGCGACGCCGCCAGCCCGGCGGTGAAGTTCACGGTACCGGCCGTCGCCAACGGGCGCGTCTTCGTCGGCGGCCAGAAGGCCGTCACCGTCTACGGACTGCGCTGACCGCTGCTCAGCCGCGCTCCATCTCGTCGAAGACCTCGCCGCTGTACACGGCGAGTCGCTGGAGATGGGGCAACGTATCCCGGCAGCCCGTGAAGCCGAAGTTGAGCGAGCCCGCATAGCTCTGCACGGTGATGTTCAAGCCGTAGCCGTGGAACGGGATGGAGAGCGGATACATCTCGTCGAGACGCCAGCCGCGAAAGTAGAGCGGCGTCTCGGGCCCGGGCACGTTCGACACGACGACGTTGAACGCGGGACGCAGCCGGCCGACGGCGCCGGGGATGAACGACAGCATCAGCGGCGCGAGCACGAGGCCGCTGTACTGCATGATCGCGCCCTTCGACATGCCCTGCAGCTGCTCCTTCGCGCGCCGCGTCGAGACGATGACTGCGTCGAGGCACTTCCGAGGATGCTCCACGTCGGTCGCGAGCGACGCGAGGATCGCGCCGACGGCATTGCCACCGCCGGGATCGTCCTTCGGGCGCACGTTGACGGGCACCATCGCGACGAGTGGACGCTCGGGGAGCTCGCCGAGCTCGAGGAGGAATCGTCGCAAGGCTGCGCCGCAAATCGCGAGCACGACGTCGTTGAGCGTTCCGCCCGACGACGTGGCGAGGCGCTTGATGCGATCGATCGAGATCTGCTGCGTCGCGAAGCGCCGGCTGCGCGAGATCTTCTGGTTGAGCACCGACTTCGGCGCCTGGAGCGGCAGCGCGAGCTTCGGTCCGTCGTCGCGGATCCCGCGCACCGCCTTCATGAGCGCGCGACCGATGTCCTTGGCGACGCCGATCTGATCGCGCACGGCATCGAGCAGCGCAGAGAGCGTCGGCGCCGGCTCTTCGTGCTCGCGCTTTCGTTCGTCGGCGGGCCGCGCGAAGAAGAGCGGGGTCTCGAGATCGCCGGGATCGGTGGAGAGGCTCTTCGCGAGGAGCCGCATGCCGGTGTAGCCGTCGATGAGCGAGTGATGGACCTTGAAGTAGATGGCGATGCGCTTCTTCTCGAGGCCCTCGATGAAGTGCGCCTCCCACGGCGGCCGGTGGAAATCGAGCGGCGTACCGTGCAAGCGCGAGACGAGGCTGCCGAGCTCGCGTTCGTCACCCGGTGACGCCAGCGCGGAGCGACGGACGTGGTACTCGAGATCGAAGTCCTCGTCCGGCACCCACGCCTGGAGCGGATTCGTGAGCATGTCGGGATGGTTCAACCGCAGGTTCCACGGCTTCTCGACCTTCACCGTGCGCGCCAGCGCGGACAGCTCTTCCCGCAGCTCGCGCGAGAAATCCTTCGATGACTCCTTCGACGGCGACAGCTCGAGGAGCGCCCCGACGTGCATCATCACATCGCGCCGCTCCGATGCGAGAAACGAACGATCGAGTGCGCCAAGGCTCTTCCGCTGACCAGACCCGCCCATGAGCGGATGCTACTAGAGATCCCCGCAGCGCTTCTCCTCCCTCAGTGAGTGGGTGAGCCGCCGGCGCCGATGTCGTGGCTGCCTCCGGTGTTCGCGTGATTCGGTCCGTCGGCGGTACCGGTAGGACGACCGGTCGTCATCGAACGATGGCCTCCATCCTTCGCGTTCATGTCGAGGTTGCGCTTGCCGCTGGGCGTGTTCGATTCGTGGCCCCCGTCCTTCGCGTCGGCGGTCACGTTCATGCTCGTGTCGGCGGGGGCTGCCGGAGCCGGCGCGGTGGTGCCGGAGGTGTCGACCGGCTGCGAAGCCGACGTCGTCTTGGTCTCCGAGGCGCGGTCCGCGCTGCGCTCGCACGCGAACACCCCGAGCGCCAGAGCTGCCACTGCAAACAGGTTCGTACGGTTCATCAGAGTCGTCTCCTTTCGCGGCGCCTTCGTGCACGGTGCATGCCCCCGAGCACGGCGACGCTCGATCGCCTATCGTGCTTGTTTCACGGCACTTCATCACCACACATCGGCTCACGTCGGAGCGCGGGCGTGCGGATCCGTCACCGGGTCGACCGCGCGATGTGGCGCGCCGCACCAGCCTGGGCGCAGCGTTACTTTTTGCCCCGCCGTGTGACGCGTAAGTGCGGCTCCGGTAGGGAAAACTATCTCGAGCGTGATGGCCTTCGGTTTGCACGCCCCGCGGCCACGTTGAGTCCATCGAAAGAGCGACAGACCGATCGGAAGCTCGTGCTCCTCGTCGAAGACAATGTCGACGCGCTCGATATTTATGGCGCGTCCCTTCGTCATGCCGGCTTCGACGTCGTCGAAGCGCCCACACTCGAGGACGCCGAGAAGGCGGTCCAAGCCGCGCGTCCGGATCTCGTCGTGCTCGACTGCCGCCTTCCCGACGGCGACGGGCTCCTCATGCTGGATCGATGGCGCGCCCGAGGCATCATGATGGAGGTGCCGGTGATCGTCCTCACCGCGTCGGTCCATCGTCAAGACATCGACGCAGCGCTTCTCGCCGGCGCCGATCAGTTCGTTCCCAAGCCGTGTCCCGGCAACGTCCTCGCGATGCACGTCGCGCGCGCGCTCGATGGCAGTCGTCCGAGCGCTCGCTTGCGCCGCGTGCGCGTGTGACCGTGTGATCGCTACCCGGTGAGCGAGCGGAGCAGCGCCAAGAGGTCCTGCGGAAGACACGGCTTCGTCAGCACCGCATCGGCGCCCGCTTCCTTCGCACGCTGGAGGCCGAAGTTCGTAGCGTGTCCCGTCAGCGCGATGATGACGATGTCGCTCGTCTCCGGGTTTTGCTTGATGCGCCGCGTGGCTTCCCATCCATCGAGGACGGGCATCGAGAGGTCCATCACCACGACAGCGGGACGGCGACGGCCAATCACGTCGAGCGCCTCTTGACCGTTCTCCGCCTGCTCGACGGTGTAGCCGGCATCTTCGAGCATCGCGGCGTAGAGCTCGCGGTTGTCGGCAAAGTCATCGACGACGAGCACGAGCGGCAGAGCCAGACCCGCGCCTCGGTCGTCGGCCTTCGACGCCGCAGCACGGGTCGAAGGCGGGCGGCTGCCAGTTGCCACGCTCATGGCTTCCATACTTCACTGCGATCATGCCGGAATCAGGGGCGTTCGGCAAAGCGGACGCATGCCGCATCATGCCGCACCGCGCCACGAGGTTTGTCCGACCGTATCAGTAAGTGCAGCCGACCTCGTAGAACTGGCGGCCGAACTCGTTCTCGACGAGCGCGACCAAGAGCGGATTGAACGCGAGCTTCGGGTCTTCCACGAAGCACGTACCGCAGTCGACCTTGAGCGCGAAACGATACGCGGCGCCCCCCGGCACCTCCGCTTCGCTTCCGTCGAACGGGTTCGTGATCACGGCATTGCCCTTCGAGGGCTCGAACGTGCGGCTGCACTCCTCGCACTCGGCGAAGATGCCGGTCGATGCTCCGAAGGTCGGGACGAGCTCCTCGTCGTCCCATTCGAACGCCTGGTCCTCACCGCAGCGGCAGGTGGTGGGCACGGGCCCGATGGCGTCGGCCGTGGGGTAGACGTACTCGTCGTTGCGATGCACCTCGAGCGCGTAACGCAGCGCGCCGGGCGGCGTGATCGAGAGCGGATACTGCAGCGGCAACGGCGACTCGCCGGCGACGGGCCACACGAGGCGCAGCTCTTCGCGCGTCGAGTCTTCGAGCCAGTCCGACGTCAGCGTGGCCGGCAGCGGCTCGGTGGTCGCGGCGATCTTCGCAGCGAGGTCCTTGCCGAAGCGATTCTCCACCGTCTTGACCGCGTAGCCGCCTGTCGTCTTCGCGAGACTCTCGCGTTTGCCATCGAAGCGCAGCTTCGCCAGCTCCGACGGCGTCGGCTCGATCAGCCAGTTCTCCTTGCGGAGGCGCTCGACGAGCTTCACGACGGAAGCGGCAGCCGGTGAGAACGCATTCCCTCTCGCGATGAGCCAGCGCTCGTATGAAACGGGCATGGCGACGAGCCTAGATCAACTCAGCCCGCGTAGTGGACCTTCAACGTCTCGATGATGGAGGTCACCAGCTCCTGGACCTTCGCGGTGCTCTCGTGGCGCACGATGACGTAGCCGTCACCCTCGTAGCTGTCGTTCTTCATCGCGCCGATCTCGGGGAGCTTCGCCTCCACCAGGTATTTTCCCACCGCTTCATAGGTCTCGCGCACGCCGGTCAGCGCTGTGATGCGACCCTGGCCGATGCCGCGGACGTACGCGCAGCCCGCCGCGTAACGGCGATGCCACGGCGCATCGAGCTCGCCGTCGACGGTCGCTCGTGCCCACGCGCGATAGATGTCGATGTCGCTGACGGCGCCGGTCATGCGCAGGAGATACGCGCCCGGCGGTCGCGCAGCGATCTCGCCGATGGCGAGCGAGCCGTCGGCCCTCTCGAACCACTCCATGTGCGTCATGCCGTCTTCGAGGCCGAGCGTGCGGACGGCGGCGAAGCCCAGCTGGCGCGCCTTGTCGTAACGCGGCGTATCGTCCTCGCGCGGGAGCACGATGGCCCACTGGATCCACGGGTTCTCCAGGACGTCCAAGCATCCGGGGAGGTAGTTCGAGACCGAGGAGACGCGTGGCTCTCCGCCGACGGTGATG